>NZ_JBHXRA010000010.1:0-268647 GCF_042717045.1 Nocardia sp. NPDC058633 | reverse complement strand
CTCTCCGTTGAAGACTCTCAACCAACCCCCGAAAGGGTCAATCAGAAATATCTAAACTAGAGTCCGAAAACCTAGCATTGCCGAACACCAGCAAAAAAGATTCGCTGTTGTTCAATGTCCAACCTCCCACGACCGGGGGGTACATGAAAGATTGGAACCAATAATAATTATTGGCACTGACATTCATCGACACACTATTGAGTTCTCAAAGAACACACGCACACACTTCTACCCACAACTTCTCGTAGGGGTTTCGGTGAGGCAAGGGTTCAAACTTTAGCTCAGGCAACCGGCCGGAAGCAAATCCGAACCGAGTTCCTCTGAACACGCAGTCAGTCAGGCGCTCATCGTACTACCTCGTGTCCCGGCCGCTGGGCGGCTGAGTCGGTGTCCGTGTCGCTCTGACTCGAATAAAGTTACGTGCCGACAAACGCGAAGTCAAATCCCCTAGTCAGGGGTAATTTTCGCGCGGTTCATGTATGAAAGGGCGCATGGCGGGTGAACTCAGTGGGAAGCGTCGATGGTGGCGTCGAGTGGCAAAGGCCGGAGTTCTGTTGGCGGGTGGACTCGCGTTGGTGACGGCCGGGCCGAACGCCACCATGTGGACTTTGTCGTCCGGCCACAGAAGTGATGTGGCGGCCGCGCCCAGCGCACCTGTCGTCATCGTCCCGGGTGCCCGAGTCGCACCGGACGGAACTCCGATGGCCTACCTCCGAGGTCGTCTCGATGTAGCGATCGAGTTGGTCGAAGCGGGCAAGGTCGGGGGGATCTTGCTGTCGGGGGATGCCGGCGGTTCGTCGGGCGACGAGATCGTGTCGATGACGCGCTATCTACTCGACCACGGCATCGACCCGGCCATTGTGCGTTCCGATGGTGTCGGACTTTCCACTCGAGAGACCTGCGAGCGGGCGAAGTCGATGTTCGGCGTCGACCGCGCGATCATCGTGAGCCAGTACCAGCATCTCCCCCGGGCGGTGGCGCTGTGCCGAGCGGCGGGTATCGAGGCCGACGGGGTGGTGGCCTATTGCGAGTGCAGGCAGATCACCGAGGTACGCAACAACGTTCGTGAATGGCTTGCAGCACCGAAGGCCGCGGCGGAGATGCTTCTGCGTTGATCGCGCGCTTGGACCGCAGCGAGGCGACGAACCGGCGCCACTTCCCGGGCCGGGTCGGAGTTTGTTCGAACGACGCCTCGAATGCTTGCGGGGGCACCGGCGCGTAGGGCGGGCCTGCGAGCAGGGTTCGGCACGCGCTACGAACCTGCGCACGGAGCGACGCGGCGTCGGCGAACTCCAGGTACTCCGACAACGACTCGAACTCCCTGGCCAAGTCGTACAGATCCGGTGCGGGCGGATCGGGGTATCCGGCCAGCTCCAGAAGCTGCACCGTGATTGCGTCCACGTGGTCGGCCAACTCGCCCTCGTCGGCCAGCAGGGCTGTCGCGTGATCTCGTGCCCGAGCTACCCGGGCGTCGACTTCCCGCGCTGTCCATTCGGTCACCACGTTCAGTTCAGCCATGGCGGTGCGGAACAGGTCGGGGGCTCCGGCGCAGTCCGTTCGATGTAGACAGGCGAGCTCGAGCAGCGCGGGGCTGTCGAGTCCACGCGCGAGCGCCTCGGCGGCAGCCATCGACAGGTCCGCGTCGTCGAGCTCGCCGAGCACGAACAGGTCTGCGGCGCGGGCCAAGTCGTCCATGATCCCAGCGTGGGCGGCGGGAGACGGACGGGTCAAAGGGTTTTCCGACGCGGGCGCGGCGATCGGAGCGGTCAACCCTGTCCGTCGGTACGTACTCCTGATCGAGGAGGACGACGAGTGGGCATCATCAAGGCAGTCACGATCACGGTGGCAGTGGCCGGCGGGCTGTGGCCTGGGCAGGTCCGGCTGTGGCGAAATCGGCGCCCGATGAGAACACCTTCGATGTGCTCGAATGCTCGTTCGGGGCCGGATGAGTGAGAACACATCGGTCGCTCTCGGCGGCGGAAGCGGTTCGGGCGCACCGGTTTCGAGTTCGTCGGCGGGGCGGTCGCGGGCAGCTGGGTGCTCGCCGCGGCGGTAGGACCAGCGCCGATGGTCTCGCCCCGGCAGGCAGGACCGCCGGGGTGGCGTGCTAGCGCAATCCCTATCGCGTACCGTGATCGGGGTTGTCTGCAATGATGGCCGACCGGATTGGGGTGCATCGTGGGCGGTTCCGAGCACGCCGCGCGGCTCGTGCGTTTCTGGCAGACCGTCGAGTTGTTCGGTCCGCAGCTTGTGCCGGACGTCCAGACCGACGGCCTGGTGGTCGATCTCGCGGCGGATGAACGCGCCCCGTGGGAAAATCTTGCCGCGCTGCCCGCGTTGAAGTCCGGGCGGGTGTGGCAGTTCGTCGTGTACGGCGGATTGTTCGAGGTGGGGCGCGCGCGGAAAGCGCTGGTGCGGACGTTCGGCGAGGATCAGCTCGAGGCCGATGCTCGACGGGCCGGGACCACAGCGGCTTTCGCGATGACGCTGACCGACAGCGGTGGAGTTGTCGAGGGCTCGGCCACCTTGTCGGGGTTGGCGTGGGCCGTGAATCGGCTGCGCGCGCCGGGGCCCGGCGATATCGGTTGGGCCGACGGGTTCGACCATGACTCGGCCTCGTTCACTGCCGCGCTCGACACATTGGCGCGAGACACCCCGCCCGATGCCGATCAGGTGGGCCCGTCACCGCGGTGGCGTGCGCTGGATGTGGCGGGCCGTGGGGTGGCGGCTTCGGTGATCGCGGCGGGGGCGGATGGGGTGATCTCACCGGGGCTCGCCGGGATGTCGGCGTTGGCCTTCGCCGAACGGTTCGCCTGCGCGGACGATGAGGACAGTGTCGAGGCGCCCAGGTTGACCGGTCGGGACCTGCATCTCTTCACCGGCGAACTGTGTGCCGCGTTGGGTATTCGGTCGGAATTGCGGGCCGGTGGCGTGCGGGTGGCGTGTGTCCAGGTCGCGGCGCGTGATGCGGACAACGATGCCGCCGAGGATCGGCTCAACAGTGGGCTGGGACCGGTGCTGGCCGACCTCGCGAAAGCGGTGGAGCGCGGCGATATCGGTGTGGCGCTGCGTGATTACCTCGCGGCGGCCGACGCCCTGCCCGTCGATGACCGGATCGATGTTCGTCGACGACAGGACGCGGTGGTCGAAGGGCTACTCCCCCACCTCGTTCCGGACGGACGCTGGCCGGGTGACCCGCTGGTGTCGGGGCAGCAGTTCGCGGTCGATTGCGCACTGTCCGAATTACGTGATGACGCCGGCATTTTCGCGGTGCACGGCGCGCCGGGTACCGGCACCACGACGATGCTACGAGACCTACTGGCCGGAATTCTGGTCGAGCGAGCGGGGCAACTGGCGGCTTTCGATGACCCGATGGCGGTGTTCGCCGGAGTCACCGAGCAGGTTCAGGTAGCCAAGAACTACACGGTGGGCGCACATCGATTGGCGAACTGCGTGACCGGGTTCGAAGTGGTGCTCGCGACGGGCAGCGACGCCACCGCGGCCGATGTGGTCACCGAACTTCAGCATCGCGGCGCGATCGACGGCGAGCTCAATCACTTCACCGACTTGGCCGAACTCGTCGGCGGAGCACCCGCGTGGGGTTTGGTCGCGGCGGCGCTGGGCGAAACGCGACGGACATTCGCCGAGCAGTTCTGGTTCGGGGATCGGTTCGCCGCCGAGCGCAAGACCGGCACCCCGAACGGCGGGATGCTCGACATCCTCAAGCAGGCCGAGGCCGACCCGGATTCGATTCCGGATTGGCCGACCGCGACGCGGGACTTCACCACTCGCCGGGCCGAGGTGCGCAGGCTCGCTCAGGAGCGCCAGAACGTGGCCGATGCGGTCGCCGAACTGCCCGCCATGAACGCCGGGTTGCAGTCGACGGCGGCCGAGATCGCCAATGCCGATGACGCACACGCACATTGGCGTGAGCGTCATCAGCTGGCAACCGAACATCTGCGCGCCGCGCAGGCCGCGCATCACCGGGCAGGCAAGTTCCTCAGCGAGCACGGCGGACAGAAGCCAGGGTTCATGGCGTCGCTGTCGACGGGGTTCCGGGCCGGTCGGCGGTGGAGTGCGCGCAGCAATGAGTTACTGAGGGAACGGCATATCGCCGAAGCGGAGATGCGGCGGCGCCAGACCGAGGTCGAATACACGCGCGACCAATGGTCGCAGGCCGCCGAGCACGGCCGCACGCTGATTCGTCGGCACGTCGAGTTGACGGAACGGCGGGCGGCGGCGCTGGACGTGATCGAGCGAGGGCGCGAGAATTGGTCGCGCACCATTCCGTTCGGCGATGTCGCGGGTGATGACGAGCAGTTCCAGCTGTGTAATCCGTGGGCGGACGAAGAGTATGCGACCGCACGGCGTGACCTGTTCCTGTCCGCGTTGAAGCTGCATCGCGCGTTCCTGCTCAACGCGGCACCGCGGGTGCGCGACAACCTGATCGTCGCCATCGCGTTGATCCGTGGTGAGCTCGCGGTCGAGCCGAATCCGGAAACCGTCGCGGCGGCGTGGCAGACGCTGTTCTTCGCGGTACCGATGATCACGACAACCTTCACCGCGCTGCCGCGATTGTTCGCGGGGCTGGGGTCCGAGGCGTTGGGATGGTTGTTCGTCGACGATGCGGGACAAGCCGCGCCACAGTCGGTGGCCGGTGGGTTGTGGCGAGCTCGGCGTGCGGTGATCGTGGGTGATCATCGCCAGCTGGGGCCTGTCGGTGCGTTGCCCACGTCGGCGCAGGAAGCCTTGGTGCAGCAGTACGGGCTCGACGCGGAATGGATGCCGGATCAGGCGTCGGTGCGTCAGGCGGCCGATCGTGGCGTGCGGTACGGGACCTGGCTGATGCCCTCGGATTCGATCGCGCCGGTGTGGGTGGGCACGCCACTTCGGGTCCATCGGCGCAGTGACAGGCCGATTTTCGAGCTCACCCATCACATCGCCTACGACGACGACCTGCTGGTGTTCGGCACGCCGGATCGGCCGGAGTTCCCCGGCCACGATCGGTGGATCGATGTGAGATCCGCACGGGCCGAGGGCAATTGGATTCCCGGTGAGGGTGACGCGCTCGCCGCGTTGCTCGCGCAGTTGACCGAGGACGGTGTGGCCTCGGCCGATATCCGTGTGGTCAGCCCGTTCCGTGATGTCGCCTTCGGCGCGCGGGAAGTGGCGCGTGAGGTGCTCGGTGCGGAGTTCGCGCAGCGACAGGTGGGGACCGTCCACGCGATGCACGGCAATTCGGCCGAGGTCGTGGTGCTGATCTTGGGGACCTCGCCCGCCGCGGGCGGGTCACGACGGTGGGCGGCGACCAATCCGAATGTGCTCAACGCGGCGGTTTCGCGGGCGCGGCGGCGGGTCTACGTGATCGGCAACTACCGATTGTGGAGCAGCCAAAGGTATTTCGATGACCTCGCCAGGCGGTGGACGGTCCAGACCGAGCAGCTGGTCGATCAAACCGTGAGCCGGTAGAAGCGCCAGAAGCCGAAGTTCTCGATCGGGAGGATGTCGACGGCGGTGAAACCGGCCTCGTCGGCGTACTCCCCCAGTTTCGCTGTGCGCATGACAGTGCCGGTACCGGCGGACTGGGGGTGCGCCATGCCGTCGGGCAGGCAGATCAACAGACTGAATCCGTACATCAGGCGATCGATATCGCTTGCGGGGGCGGTGAATTCCGATTCGACGGCCTCGTCCATGATGATCACCGCGCCGCCCGGGCGCAGGGCCTTGCGCATGGAGGTCAGCACCTCGACGGGGTGTGGCATGTCGTGCAGGCATTCGAAGGCGAACAGCGCGTCGTAGGTGGATTCGGGGAGATCGGTGGCGGCGTCGGCGTGGTGGAAGCGGACGCGGTCGCCGAGATCGGCGGCGTTCTCGGTGGCCATCTTCACCGAGGGCTGGTCGATGTCGTAGCCGTCTACGGTCAACTGGGGGTAGGCGCGCGCCAGCGCGATCGCGGACCAGCCGCCGCCGGAACCGATGTCGGCAGCCTTGGCATCCGGGCGCGAGAGCAGCGCGTGGACACCGGCGACGCCGGCGAGGTCGGTGGCGAGACGTTGTTCGAACCAGGGGCGGTTCATGTCCGATTGGGATTCGCGCATGTCGGCGCCGTATTCGGACCAGCCGACCCCACCACCGTCGCGATAGGCCCGCACCAGCGCGGGCATCTGGACAGCGGCGCCTGCCAGCATACGAGCCAGCGGCGCAAGGTAATCGAGACTGCTCGGGTCGGTGAGAACCTCCGCGGCGCCGGCGGGCAGAGCGAACCGCCCGTCCGCGTCCACCGCCAGAATCCCGGTGGCCGCCTGCTGCTCGAGCCACTCCTGCGCATACCGGAGATCCCCGCCGGCCCGCGCGATCAACGCTGCCGCGTCGGCGGGCCCACCCTCGACCAACGCCCGATACCAGCCCAGTCGATCACCGAGATGCACCGCCAGGATGTCGATCGTCCCGAGCGCGGCCCCGAACAACCGCTCGGCGAACTGCTCACTGGTCTGCTCCACTGCACTCACCGGTCATCCTCCTGACGATGCGACACGAATCGGCATCGACCCGCTGATACGGACTACGCACCGCCGAGACCAACGGTTCACCCGCCCAACGATTCGATCTCCAACCGGTCCATTGCGGGATGTTAGCGCGACAATTGTCGGTGAGCCTCGAATGATCGGACAAGTCATGAGAACAGCGATATTACTCGGCTCAGCAGGTTGCTCCGCCATAGCTGTCGCCATTGCGATGGCGCCATCAGTCACCGCTGATCCGATCACCGACGTACTTCGCACCAGCGAATCGAGCCAGTTCCGTGCAGCACCGGACTGTCACTCGTCCTATGACCCTTGCGTCCCGATCGTCAGCGACGTGGACTGCGAGGGCGCCGGCGATGGGCCGGTCTACACGGGGCCCGTTCGCGTGATCGGGCCCGATGAGTACGGGCTCGACCGCGACGGTGACGGAAGAGGGTGCGAAGCCGGCTGATTCGCCGGTGTACGGCCGCGCGCCCTACGGCGAATCGAACAGGAGGGCGCCGGATTCCACGGTGGTGCTGGTGGTGTCGGTGTCGACGGAGTTCTTCGCAGAGTCCATCACCACGACGGGGCAGATGACCGAGTAGCCGGTGGCGGCGATTTCCGTCGGGTCGAAGGTGACGATGGGGGCGCCGGCCTCCACCGTGTCGCCTTCGGTGGCGAGGAGTTCGAAGCCTTCGCCCTTCAGTTTCACCGTGTCGATTCCCAGGTGAACCAGCACGCCGACCCCGTGGCCGAGGATGACGAAGGCGTGGGGGTGGAGTTTGAGGATCTTGCCGGAAATGGGGGCCGTCACCGTCAGGGTGCCGCGGGTGCGGTCGGGGTCCAGTGCGACACCCGAGCCGACGATTTGGTCGGCGAAGACCTGATCGGGCACCTCGGACAGGGCGATGACCTTGCCGGGGAGGGGGGCGAGGACCGGGATGCTCACAGAATGTCTCCGATGTCGTCGGCGAGGGTGTCGGCTTCGGGGCCAACGACGACCTGGACGATCGAGCCCGCCTTGAGCACACCGTGGGCGCCTGCGGCCTTGAGCGCGGCCTCGTCGACCTTGCTGCCGTCCTTCACCTCGGTGCGCAACCGGGTGATGCAGGCCTCGATCTCGACGATGTTGTCCGCGCCGCCGAGGCCCTGGACGATCGCTTCCGCTTTGGACATGTGTTCTCCCTTTCCACGGTGGTTGCCGGTACCAGTATGGGAGTCTCGAATGTGCGCCACATCATATTCGGCGGTTGACATCCGACCTCCACCTGGTCAAACTGGCAACTGGTTATGACCGGACAGTACCCGTCAGGGACACCGGTTCACAACAGTTAACCCGGATCGGCGGGCAAGCCGGTCCTCCCTCGCCGAGACCGCCGGAACCCCGGCACGAAGAAGGTCGACATGACTGCCGTTACCGACACACCCAAACAAGAATCGAAGGTGTTCGCGGGATTGCAGCGCCTCGGTCGCAGCCTCATGCTGCCGATCGCGGTGCTCCCCGCGGCGGGCATCCTGCTGCGCATCGGCCAGGACGACCTCCTCGGCCGCTTCTCCGCGCTGGAGAGCACCGCTTCGGTCATCTCGGCGGCCGGCCAGGCCGTGTTCACCTGGCTGCCGCTGATCTTCGCCGTCGGTATCGCGATCGGCTGGGCCAAGAAGGCCGACGGGTCGACGGCGCTGGCCGCGGTGGTCGGCTACATGGTGATCAACGGTGTGTTCGAGGCGATGTCGCCGATCGTGCTCGAGGGAAAGACCGACCCGAAGGGCGCGCAGGCGCTGATCAACTACGGCGTCCTCGCCGGCATCGTGATGGGTCTGCTGTCGGCGACGCTGTGGCAGCGGTTCTATCGCACGAAGCTGCCCGATTTCCTCGGGTTCTTCAACGGCAGGCGGCTGGTGCCGATCCTGACCGCGTTCACCGGCCTGATCGTCGGCGTCGGCATGGCGTTCCTGTACCCGGCGTTCAACTCCGCGCTCACCTGGGTGGGCGAGGGCGTCGCCGACAACTCGGTGGTCGGTGGCGGCATCTACGGCGCGGCCAACCGCCTGCTCATCCCGACCGGTCTGCACCACATCCTGAACTCCACGGTCTGGTTCCTCGTCGGCGATTACACCGATGCGTCCGGCCAGCTCGTGCGCGGCGACCTCAACCGCTTCTTCGCCGGTGATCCGAGCGCGGGCACGTTCATGACGGGCTTCTTCCCGATCATGATGTTCGCGCTTCCCGCTGCCGCGCTCGCCATCTGGCACAACGCGCGCCCGTCGCAGAAGAAGCTGGTGGGCGGCATCATGCTGTCGACCGGTCTCACCGCGTTCGTCACCGGCATCACCGAACCGCTGGAGTTCTCGTTCATGTTCGTGGCGTGGCCGCTGTATGTGGTGCACGCGATCTTGACGGGCACGTCGATGGCACTGGTGAACGCGCTCGGTATCCACGACGGATTCACGTTCTCCGCCGGTGCGATCGACTATCTGCTGAACTTCGGCAAGGCGACCGACGCGTGGATGCTGATCCCGATCGGGCTCGGCTACGCGGTGATCTACTACGTGCTGTTCAGCTTCGTGATCAAGAAGTGGAACCTGCGGACTCCCGGACGCGAGGCGGAAACCGATGTCGAGGCCGGCGTGCCCGACGCGGCCGTGGTCGAAGCGGAGACCGCCGAAGCCGCCACGGGCGATACTCGCACCGATGCACCATCGGTCGCCGAAGTCGACAAGAAGTCGGACAAGAAGCTGGAAGGTGAGTGAGGCAATGAGCACCCGCACCGTCATCGTCGGATCCGAGGTGGGGCTGCACGCGCGGCCCGCCGCGAAACTCACCAGGGCCGTGCAAGCGGCGGGAGTGCCGGTGCGGATCTCGGTGGGAGGTGGCGAACCGGTCGACGCGGCCAGCGTGCTCGCGGTGATGACGCTGGGCGCGGACCACGGCGCCGAGGTGACCCTGCACGCCGAGGGCGCCGACGAAGTCCTGGACCAGCTGGCGGCACTGATCGCCTCGGATCTGGATGCCGCCTGATGCCGGAACAGGTGATTCGCGGTCTCGGAGTGAGTCCTGGAGTCGTGTGCGCGCCGTGGTTGCGGTTCGGATCGCAGCTCGAGACCTCGGCGCAGGATCCGGTCGGCGGATCGGTGGCCGAGGAGCTCGCGCGGGTCGAGGACGCGCTCGGTGGGGTGTCCGACGAGATGACCGCCCGAGCCGCGCGGGTGAGTGGTGTTGCGGCGGAGATTCTTTCGATGTCGGCGACGATGGCCCGTGATCCGGGCATCGTCGCCGCCACCGAGAAGGAACTCGCCGCCGGGATGCCGACGGCGCACGCGGTACACCTGGCGTTCGAGGGGTTCTGCGCGAAGCTGGAAGCGCTCGGCGGGTATATGGCCGAGCGGGCCACCGATCTGCGCGATATCGGCGGCCGGACCGTCGCGGTGCTGCTCGGGCTGCCGATGCCGGGCATTCCGGAGCCGGGGTATCCGTTCGTGCTGGTCGCGCGGGATCTGGCCCCGGCCGACACGGCGATGCTGGGTGACAGTGATGTGGTCGGGTTGCTCACCTCCGAGGGCGGGCCGACCAGCCACACCGCGATTCTCGCGAAGTCCCTCGCCTTGCCCGCGGTGGTCAACTGTCCCGACACCGATCGACTCGTCGACGACGTGCCGGTCCTGCTCGACGGCACGACCGGCGAGGTCGTGATCGATCCCAGCGCCGAGCATCAGCAGGCCGCACTCGAGCGGGCGGCGGCGGACAAGGAGCGAATCGCGGCGGCCAGTGGGCCGGGGCATACCGCCGACGGGACGCCGGTACAGCTGCTGGTGAACATCGGCACCGTCGATGACGCGGTGCACGCGGGGCCGATCGACAGCGAAGGCGTGGGGCTTTTCCGCACCGAGTTCATGTACCTCGGTAAGGCGTCCGCACCGTCGTTGGACGAGCAAACCGCCTCGTATACAGCGGTTCTCGAACAGTTCGCCGGGCGACGGGTTGTGGTGCGAACCCTCGATGCCGGCTCGGACAAGCCGCTGCCGTTCCTCGATCTCGGCACCGAGGAGAATCCGGCGCTCGGTGTCCGCGGGCTGCGGATCGGCACGGTGTTTCCGGAAACGCTCGCCACCCAGCTCACCGCGCTTGCCCGGGCAGGTGAGGCGACCGGGGCCGATCTGTGGGTGATGGCGCCGATGGTCGCTACCGCGGACGAGGCCGCTGGGTTCGCCTCGCTGGCACGGGAATCCGGGCTGAAGAAGGTCGGCGCGATGATCGAGATCCCGGCGGCCGCGTTGCGAGCCGCCGACCTGCTCGCCCATCTCGACTTCGTCAGCATCGGAACCAATGATCTGAGCCAGTACACGTGTGCGGTGGATCGGATGGCGGGCGGGCTCGCCCAGCTGCTCGATCCGTGGCAGCCCGCGGTCCTCGACCTGATCGCGATGGTCGGCGCCGCCGGTGCGGCGGCGGGCAAATCGGTCGGGGTGTGTGGTGAGGCCGCGTCGGATCCGACGTTGGCGCCGGTCCTGGTGGGTCTCGGAGTGACGAGTCTGTCGATGTCTGCGCCCGCGTTGCCCGCCGTGCGGGCGGCGTTGGCCGCGGTGGATGTGCAGCGGTGCCAGGATGCGGCGGATGCGGCGTGTGCCGCGCGGAATCCGCAGGTGGCGCGTGAGGTTGTCGCGGCGATCATCGGGCGGTCGTGAAAAAGGTTGTTGTGCGCGGTCGACTCGTCGGGACGGCCGAAGGAGAGATCGCGGACGGGATCGTCGAATTCGATGAAGGTCGAATCATCCGGGTCGGGCCGGCTGCGGATCATCATGATTCCGAATGTCTTCCAGCGCCGAACGATGATCTTGTGCTTCCGGGTCTGATCGACCTGCACTGCCATGGTGGCGCCGGGTTCGGGTTTCCGAACGCTGATGCGCAGGGTGCGCGGGTCGCGGCGGCGCATCATCGGGGGCAGGGCACGACCGGGCTGCTGGGGAGTTTGGTGTCGGATCAGCCGGAGGTGCTGGTGACGCAGGCGGCGATGCTGGCCGATCTCGTCGAAGACGGGGAACTGCTCGGCGTACATCTCGAAGGGCCGTTCCTCAATGCGACCCGCTGTGGCGCACAGGACCCGGCGGCGATCATTCCCGGCGATCCCTCGTTGTTCGAGCGGATCTACGCTGCGGCGCGCGGCACCGTGCGGTCGATGACATTGGCCCCCGAGACCACGCATTTCGATGAGCTGCTGGCCGCGATGCGCCGTCGTGCTGTGCTGCCGAGCCTCGGGCACACCGACGCCGACGCCGCGACCACCGCGGCGCGCATCGCCGAGGCAAGTGGCGCGCCTATCACCGCTACGCACCTCTTCAACGGGATGCCCGCCCTGCACCACCGCTCCCCCGGGCCCGTCGCGGCCTGTTTGGCCGCCGCTGGGCGCGGCGAGATGGTGGTCGAATTGATCGCTGACAGTGTGCATTTGGCGGCGGAGACAGTGGCGATGGTGTTCGATACCGTGGGACCGGATCAGATCGCACTGGTGTCGGATGCGATGGCGGCAGCGGGAATGAGCGACGGCGACTACCGGCTGGGTGCGCTCGATGTTCAGGTCCACGGCGGTGTCGCCCGGCTCGCCACCGTCGACGGTTCGCCCGGGGCGATCGCGGGCGGAACAGCTCGGCTCGTCGATGTGCTGCGCTGGACCGTTTTCGAGGTGGGTATCCCGCTGTCCGACGCGGTTATCTCCGCGACGCGCACCCCTGCCCGTGCGCTCGGACTCGAGGGCGAACGCGGCAGTCTCACCGTGGGTGCGCGTGCCGACATTCTTGTCACCGACCAGTCATTGCGGCCGCGGCGGGTCTTCGTCGCCGGAACGGAAGGAATCTGATGGAGATCGTGATCCGGGCTGACGACAACGAGGTGGCCGCCACGGTCGCCGATATCGTCGGCGGCTATGTGACCGGCGGGAACGCGATCCTCGGCCTGGCTACCGGGTCGTCGCCGCTGGGCAGCTATCAGGAGCTGGCGCGCCGCTGGCGCGCGGGTGAGCTCGATTTCTCCACCGCCAGTGCGTTTCTGCTCGACGAGTACGTCGGACTGCCGAAAGACCATCCGCAGTCGTACTTCTCGGTGATCAGGTCCGAGTTCGTCGACCATGTGAACCTGGATCCCGCGCGGGTGTTGAGCCCGAACGGGGAGGCAGGCGACGTCGCGGGTGAGGGACGGCGGTACGACGCGGCCATCGCCGCGGCAGGTGGGGTCGACGTGCAGCTGCTGGGCATCGGCACCGACGGGCATATCGGTTTCAACGAGCCCGGGTCGGCGTTGACCTCGCGCACGCGGGTGAAGACGCTCACCGAGCAGACACGTAAGGACAACGCGCGCTTTTTCGACGGGCCGCAGGATGTGCCGCATCATGTGCTCACGCAGGGTCTGGGCACCATCAACGAGGCCGGTCACCTGGTGATGATCGCGCTCGGCGCGGGGAAGGCCGATGCGATCGCCGCCGCCGCGGAAGGGCCGTTGTCGGCGTTCTGCCCGGCTTCGGTGATGCAGTGGCACCCCCATGTCACGGTGGTGATCGACGAGGCCGCGGCGAGCAAGTTGAAACTGGCGGACTATTACAAGTACGCGCTGGCGAACAAGCCTGCCTGGCAGTCGTTCTGAGGTGACCGCGCTCGAGTTCGCGGTACAGGACGTGGCGGGCGCGCTCGGCGCTCGCCGCGTCGGGGCGGATCGGGTGGAATTGTGTGCGGGGCTGGGCAGTACCGGCGGGCTGACGCCGAGCATCGGGACCGTCGAGGCGGTGGTCGGAACGGGAATACCCGTCCACGTGCTGATCCGGTGCCGGGCCGGTGGTTTCGTGTACGCCGATGCCGCTGAGCTCGCGGTGATGAATGCCGATGCGCGCGCGGCAGTGTCGGCCGGCGCCGCCGGGTTGGTGCTCGGTGCGCTCACGCCCGACCATCGGGTCGACGCAGAAGGACTGCGTCGCATTCTCGACGGACTCGATGTTGATGACATAGAGCTGACCTTTCATCGTGGGATCGATCAGATCCGCGACCGCGAGGCCGCTCTCGACACGTTGATCGCCGGTGGCCTGACCCGGGTTCTCACCTCCGGCGGGGCGGCTACCTGCGCTGAGGGTCTCGATGAACTCGCCGCGATGGTCGAGCACGCGGCGGGGCGCATCCAGATCATGGCGGGCGGTGGGATCGCCCTCGGTGACCTCGCCGCCCTACAGCGGGCCGGTGTAGACGCGATTCACCTGTCTGCGCGACGTGTCGTCGCCGATGACGGCGGGCCGGGCGGAGGCGGTGAGTCCGGCCATGAACAGCTGGACGAAGACCTCGCGGCAGCCGTGGCCACCCGGTTGTTCGCCGCGGACCGTCCGCCGTTCCCCGGACGCCGAGCACCCTGAATCAGGCTGCTCGGTAAGCGGTGCCGCGGGTGATCAGGCGCGCTCGGCCAAGATCAATTCTGCTTCGCCCGGATCGCACTCGAAAGTGGCTTGTACTGCCGCTAAGGCCTTTTCGTGTTCGCCTGCCGCGACCAACTGGTCGATGTCGGCCCACTGATCGATGGGCGGGGCCACCGACGGATCGAGGCGACGGTCGAGCCGCTCCCACATGCGGGCCACGGTGGGGTCGTCAACGAGTAGCTCGCCGAGGTGAGCTTTGAAGGTGGGGTGTTCGGTGCGGTACATGCCCATCCAGCTGCTCGCGAGTGGGCTGGCCTCGGCGTTGGCGGTGCGGTCGGCGAGCTTGAGGATCACGGCCCGGGGGTGGGCGGCGATCTTGGTGTAGGCGTTGTGGTTTCGCGCCTTGCGGTCGGGGCCGATACCGGTGACCGCCCAGACCAAGTCGAGAACCACACGACCGAAACGGGATTCGACCTCCTCGGCCGTGACCGGGGTGTCTTCGACGACGTCGTGGAGCCAGGCGGCGAGGCCGAGTTCACCGCCGTAGCCGAAATCGTCGAGAACACCCCGAACGGCCGCGAGATGGGTGACGTAGGGACGGTCGCCGTAGCGCTGATCACCGTGTGCCGCGATGGCGAATTCCCGTGCTTCGATTTCGCGCTGATCGAACTCCATGCCGCACCCCCGTGCTCGATTGGTGATCGTGTCGAAATCGACCCTAGCCGAGGGCACCGACAGGATGCGGGGATCAGTGGTGGGCGAGGGGTTTCAGCGCGGTCAGGATACCCGTCTGGTCGCGGCTCTGGGTATAGACCAGATCGGTGAATCCGACCGCCTCGACCTGACCGGTGTAGTGGCGGATGTCGGCGTCGGCGAAGGGATCGGCGTCGCGGCCGAGGAACCGTGAGAGCACGGCCCGCATCCGGGGCGACGGGGACGCGTCGGCGAGCAGCAGACGTCCGCCTGGTCGCAGCACTCGCCACATTTCGGTGATCGCGGCATCACGCTGCGGCTCGGGGATGTGGTGCATGACGAAAGTACAGGTGACCACGTCGAATTCGGCGTCGAGCAAGGGTAGCGATTGCGCGGGGCCGACCACGTAGTGATGGTGTGTGGCGTGATCCCGGGCACTGTTGTCGGCCACGGCTGTAGCCGAGGGGTCGACCCCGACGGCAGCACCGCTCGGTCCGACCGCTTCGCCGAGCGCCCGGACGAGTTTTCCGGGACCACAGCCGATATCGAGGGCACGAGAACCGGCGCGCACACCGGAGCGGGTGACGAATTCGGCGAGCAGACGACGATGCCTGCCGAGGAAGAACACCGAGGTGAACAGGTTGTAGCGACGCAGGCCCGCGATGACGAGGCCGGTGTCCGCGTCGTGGACGAACATGGGGGTGAGAAGCTGATTTCGGGACATGAGTTCATGGTCGGGCGGCGCCGCGTACGGCACCAGGAGCAGAATCTCCGGAGGTGTCCGTTATCGAACAGATCCGGGGAAACCGTGCAGGAGGAAGCGATGGCCGAGCACCCTGACCGCCGGGTTCGACGCACCAGGGACACGCTGCACAAGGCGTTGATCGAGCTGATGATCGAGCGCGGCTACGACAAGGTGACCGTCAGCGACATCATCGGGCGCGCCGACGTGGGGCGATCCACTTTCTACGCGCACTATCGCGACAAGGACGACCTGCTGGCGGTGAGCTGCACCGAATTCCTGCGTCGAGAAATCACCCGCACGACCGCTCCCGGCTCCCCGCTCGCGCCGCTGCGCGTGATGTTCCATCTGGCCGCACAGTATCCCGAGGTGTATCGCCCACTGATCGGGTCGAAGGCAACTGCCACCGTCGTGCGCGCCTACCAGCAGAGTGTGGCCGAACTGGTCGGTGAACTCCTCGGCGATCGGCCCACGGGGACGATCGAATTCCTGTCGTGGGGGCTGCTCGGCATGCTGGGTCCGGTGATCGAACCGACCGCGCCGACACCGCCCGCGCAGGCATGGCGGCGGTTCGAGGCGCTCGCGCTCTACGGGCTCAGTGGGTCCGGCGGCGCAGGTCCGGCCACGGCGGACGACGCAGAATCGCCAGCGCCGCAATGACTCCGGTGAGCAGTCCGATCCATTCGCCGAGTTGAGCGATGCGATTGGCGTCCATCGCGGGCGTCCAGTGCGCGCGTCCGGCATGGACGACGAACAACCCGATCGGATGAGGGTGCCGCAGGAGACCACCACTGCGCGAGACAGTGATGACAGTCGAGCCGTCGGCCGTTTCGAACGGTTCACCGAACACCATCACCGGCTCGGCCACCATTTGTTCGACGCGATCTCTGATCGTCATCACAATCCTGTCTCGTCGTCCTGTGTTCCCGTCGAACATACGCGCCCGGCGGAGCCGCCGTCGGGGTTCGTCGCCCCTGGCGCGCCACCTGGTCTCCAGTGCGACCAACTCCACGAACAGTGCTGCCAACGAGGTATTTCGAGATGCAGGTCGGCCCCGGCTCGCGCGGCCAGGACCGCCCGCACCGCCCGGCTGCCATGATGGTTGCGTCATGGCCGTGGCGAAAGGTACACCGATGTCGGAACTGGCACTGTCGACCCAGTGGTCACGATCGTTGGGGCTGCGAGTACCCGTGGTGAACGCGCCGATGGGCGGAGCGGCGGGCGGACGACTCGCGGCGGCAGTGAGCGCGGCGGGTGGGCTCGGCATGATCGGGATGGGCAGTGCGGGGTCGGTGGCGGCTTTGCGGCGCGAGTTGGCTGTCACTGGCTCGCCGGACGGCATCGGGCTCGTGGACTGGGTTCGCGCCCGCGAAACCGGGCTGCTGGATGCTGCCATCGCCGCGGGTCCACGGATCATCTCGGTCAGTTTCGGCACTGATTTCTCCTGGGTGCCGAAGGTGCAGGCAGCGGGCATCCTCGCCGTCACCCAGGTCTACGACGCACCCGGCGCCCACCGCGCGCAGGATGCGGGCATCGACATTCTGGTGGCGCGCGGCAGCGAAGGCGGTGGTCACGGCGCCGACCGGCTGGCTTTGTTGCCGCTGCTCGACGCCGTCCTCGACATCGCGACCGTGCCGGTTCTCGCCGCCGGCGGTATCGGGTCCGGTCGAATTCTCGCGGCCGTGCTCGCGGCGGGCGCGGCGGGGGCTTGGCTGGGGACCTGCCTGGCCGCCGCCGAGGAGTCCCTGCTGCCCGAATCCGCCCGCCTCGCGATGCTGGCCGCCGACTCGGGCGCCACCACCGTCACCACCGCTTTCGACGAGGCACTCGATCTGCCCTGGCCACCGATCTATCCGGCGCGCGTCCTGCGCAACGAGTTCACCGATCCGTGGACCCGGCGCGACGGCGACGACCTCCCCGATTCCGAACAACTTCGCGCGGCGATCGAGCTCGACGATCCCCGGCTCGCGCCTGTCGATGCGGGGCAGGGCGTCGGTTCGGTGAACCATATCGAGCCTGCCGCCACCGTTATCGACCGATTGTGCGGGGACGCGGCCGAGCTTCTCTCGTCACGCCTCACGTAGTCGAATCTGCGAAGAAGGTCGTTTCGCCACACCACCACGATCCTTCGCGCCCCGGCGCATGTCTTGCTGTGTGCCGGAAACGCCCGCCCCGCGGACACCGACCAATCACCAGTTGCAAAAATATGTAGATCGGTCTAGTTTGAGTTGGTGGGCAAAAAGGGAGCCGAAACCCGGTGCAAGCTGATCAGGGCGACGAGGTCGCTGATCGAGTCGCAGGGATATTTCGGCGCCGGGCTCAATCAGATCGTGCAGGAGAGTGGGGCGCCGCGCGGGTCGCTGTACTTCCACTTCCCCGGCGGCAAGGACGAGTTGGTGGCAGCGGCCCTCGCCGAGAGCGGCACCGATATCGCGGCGATCATCCGGACGATCGAAGCGACGGACGCGCGGGATTTCGCGCGGAAAATGGTGAACCTGCTGGGCGATCAGCTGGAAGCGTCGGACTGGACTGTCGGATGTCCGGTTGCGGCCGTCGCGTTGGACACCGCGTCGACCAATGACACCGTGCAGCAAGCCTGTTCAGCGACCTACCAGCTCTGGGAAGAAGCGATCCGGGAGCGGCTGACCGGGTTCGGCCATCCCGAGCCGGAGCGAATCGCCACGGTCGCGCTCGCGCTGATCGAAGGCGGACTGGTGCTGGCTCGCACTTATCGCTCCCGCCAACCACTTCGGCACCTCGCCGACACCATCGACGTTCTGATCTGAACGACCTCCTTCACCCGAGCCCGGCTCATCACTTCAAAATATGTAAATCGGTCTACTGAAAGTAGGACACATGACTCACACTGACTCGGTTGTTTTCGGTGCCGCCGGCTTCATCGGCCGCTCACTGGTCGCCGAACTACTGCGAACCGGACATACCGTCACCGCCGCGTTGCGAACGGGCAGTCAGGATCGGCTTCGGAACTGGCTCGACGGACAGGATGTCGACACCGCAGGCTTGACCATCACCACCACCGATATCGGTGAACCGGATCTGGCGCTGAGCGACACCGTCGACGGGGTGCGCGATGTGTACAACGCGGCCGCGTTGATGAAGTTCGGGCTGGATGCGCAGGTGGCCCGACGAGTCAATCTCGACGGGGCGGTACATGTGCTGGAATGGGCTGCGCGACAACCGGATCTGCGACGAATCGTGCACATCACCGGCTATCGCGCGGCCGAGAACGGCGGAAAGCAGGACTACGGCAACGGTGCCTACGAGGCGTCGAAGGTCGAGGCCGACCTGCTGCTACGGCGCATCGCGGCCGACCGCGATATCCCGCTGACCATGGCAAACCCCTCCGGAGTTCTCGGACCCGGCCAATATTTCGGGCTCTCCGACATCATCGACAACCTCTGGCAGGGCCGATTGCCCGCACTGCCGGGCGCTGCCGACACCTTCGTGCCGGTCGTCGATCTCGACTACGTGGCCCGGTTCATCGTCGGGCTGCCCGCGCAACCCGATACGGTCGGTAGGTCTTATCCGCTGCTCGATGCCGCGACTCCCGAACTGCCCGAACTGATTCGGCTCGTCGCCGACCATCTGCACGTCGCCGCGCCACGCTTCACCCTGCCGACCGCGCTGGTCCGCCGACTGCCCCGCGCAGTGACCCGTGCCGATCCGGAAGCATTGGCTTTTCTCAGCAGCGACCGATACGACACCAGCGACAGCGACGTCATCGCGCGTCGTCTCGGCATCAGTCACCCACCCGTCGGTGAACTACTGCGAACCTACGCCGACGGGATCGTCGCGACCCGCAACGGCGCAAGCGAGCCCGCACCGAGATCCGGTTTCCGCGACGGCACCTGGGTGGTCGGCGAGCAGATCGCCCCGGAGTATGTGCTGCTGCACGGCATTCCGCTCGACAGCGATTCGTGGGCCGGCGTGGTACGGGAACTGGATGCTCCGATACTGGCGGCCGACCTCCCCGGGCTCGGGCGATCGGCGGCGACTTCGCAGTCGACCGGCGACTGGATCGCGGCACTGATGGCGCCGGTACGGACTCGACCGGTCGTCGTGGGCCATTCATTCGGCGCCTGGCCTGCCATCGAATTCGCGCTGCGCCATCCCGAACGGGTGTCACGGCTCGTGCTCATCGCACCCGCGTTCTTGCAGCGCCCCGCCTCCCGGCTGCTGGGTTCACACCTTGCCGCCGAGGTCGTGAAACGGATGTCCGGGGCGAAGTTGGCCGCGCAGCTGGGCATTCCGGAAGGACCGGCCGTAGCCTCCGCGGTGGCGAATCTGCGGCGACCCGGCGTTGCCCAGCGAACCTTCGCGGCCTTGCGGGCGGCCGGTGCCTCGCGAGACGAGCTTGCCGCGAAACTGGCCCGCGTCACGGTCCCCGTCGACATCATCGTCGGGGCGGACGATCCGCTGATCGAGCCGACCGATCGGTCTGTCACGACCATCGCCGGCACCGGACACTATCCGCAGCTGACCCATCCTGACCTGGTCGCACGCGTCGTGCGTGGCGATGAGTTCGCCGGGGCCACAACGACTTCGGACCGCTGATCGACGTTTCGAACGACTCCGCCCGAGGTCGACCGCCCAGGGCGGAGTCCAGCTGGCGCACTGCCCAGCCGCTGAACCCGCTTCGGCTCAGCCGGGTATTTCGATACGGAGTGCTGGATCGTCCAGGGTCGGCCGGCCGAGTTCGACGGTTTCCGCTCCTCGCCAGCGCTCGTGCCAGACGGGGACACCGCCGGGCAGGTCCAGCTCCCGCGGGGTGGTGAGGAGCGGCAGGTCGAGGCGGGCCGAGGTGACGGTGACGTTCGCGTTCGTCGGCGTGTGCGACCACACGTCGTCGACCGCGTTGGTGATGCGGACGCCGAGTCGGTGGCCGGTGGCCAGACGAGCGTCCTGCCACAGCAGCCGGATCTCGGATTCGGATCGGACGGGCGCGATGCCGCGGGTGATGACGGTGGCACGTCCGTCGGGGGCGATGTCGTAAAGCTCCAATGCCACAGTCGCTTCCGGTGGGCCCGACAGGGTCAGTGCGGCAGTGGCGCGGCCCGCCAGATGCACGGGCTCGGTGACCGGCGCCGAGATCGACCAGATTTCGCGGTCAGCGCCGGGCAACAGGCCGCGATCGTTGTAGGTACCGGTGCGCAGCGCCACCGACTGGCGCCGGGAATCCGCGGGAGGCCAGACAGGTTCACCGCGCCAGCCCCCGTCGAACTGACCGACGGTCACCGGTGGACCGGGTACCGCGATATCGGCGCCCGCGACGTGTTTGTCCAGGAACGCGTAGAGCTCCGAGGCGAATTGGGGTGCGCCGCACTTCTCGCGGCAGTCCGAGTGGCCCCATTGACCGAACCAGGCGCGGTGCTCGCCGGGACCCCTGGCTTCCCAGGCCTCGATGATGCGGTCGGCTCGGGTATTCGAGTCGAGGAAGCTCTGGCCGAGGAACATCGGGGTGGTGTTGCCGCGGACGGCCTCGACCATGTCGCGCTCGCGCCAACCCGGATTGGCGGCGTCGTGATCGGTGGTGAGGGCGAGATAGCGGGCGGCGCAGTCCTGCGTCATCTGCACCGCGTTGGCTTTGTACTCGTCGCCGTCATCGGGGTGACCAGGGGTCGACGCGATAGCCAGGTGTTCCGCGCCGGCCGTGTCGGCGGGACGAATGCCGTCTTCGGTCAGCGGTTTGCCACCGAACTTCCACGCGGTGCCCTGCATGTAGAGGTAGGAGTACGGATCGACCACCGGCTCGAACGCCGCCACCGCCGCCAGGCCCTTCGGCTTCGCGGCCAGCGCCATCATCCCGGTCCATCCCTCATAGGACGTCCCGACAACTCCGACTCGTCCCGTCGACCACGGCCTGCTCGCCGCCCACTCCACCGCCGCCGCCACATCCGACCGCTCCCCCGGGCCACCGAAATCCGGGCACCCGTTGGATCCGCCGAACCCACGAAGGTCGACGATCACATACGTGTATCCGGCCCGCAGCGCCCATTCGACCGGCAGGTTGTCGGTCGACGGCCCACCACCGGGCCGAGGCTGGGACAGATACGCCAGATGCGCCCGATACGGACTCGCCGTCAACAACACCGGGGTCGGCGCATCGGGCGCCACACCCGGCGGCCGAAGGACATCGGCGTGCAGCCGAGTCCCGTCGGGCGCGGTCAGGTACTCCTGCGTCCACGTGAACTCCACATTCAGCGGCTCGGCCGTCGCCGGCGCCGCCATCCCGAGCACCAACGCCACACCGGCCACTGCCCGCGCCACCACAACACCCAATCGCACCCCCGGACTATTGCCGGTCCCCGCACTCGCGTCCAGCCCCGAATATCCGGGGCGTGTTGAGATCATCGGCCCGCTCGACCACCCAACCCCGTGAGCGACACCAGATACCCCTCGCTTCCCCCGCCTGTACGCCCGCGACCTGGCCGAACGTATCGAGCGGCACTCGGCTCCGCGTCGAAACCGACATTCGCCCGGCGTTCTCGGGAAAATCGGCATGGCCTGCTTGTTCTCGGCGTACCTGGCCCGCTGACAGATGGCGGTGACTTCACCGATGCCCACCGGCACGGTCTGAAACCTCGACTTCTCCGGCTTGACGCACGAGTTAGGCTGACCGGTTCAAATCCATTGAAGGGATTGACTTTTGACGCAGGCGAGGACTCATCACTACCAGTTCGCACATCGGGTGTTGCCTGATCTGGCGCTGCGGATCGGGGGGCGCATGGTCACCGATGAACCGCCGAACGGTTTCACCGAACACCTGACCGGCCTGTGGCATTTCGTCGGCGAGAGACTGGACGACGGTGAACGACTGCCGAGTGATGGCCTTTCCGCCGACCGAATCGACAGTGCGGGGTTGCGGCTACTACTTGTTGTCCTGCCACCGCCTGTCGCACCCGCCGAAGCGTATTTCGTCGGGATCGCGCTGGCCGACGCCGCCGACTCGGTGCGGGTCTTCACCCTCGAACGGGCGGCGTTGCAAGTTCCCGGAGGCAGCACCGCCACGATGCTCGGATCATGGTCGGAGCGCGGGCATTTCAACCTGGGTCCCGGACCGCGGCCCGACCCTGACGCGTTCGTGGCCGCGATCAGATCACGTGAGGCACGCTGAGCTCCGGCCGGGCACGCTTGTCGAAATCACACCCGCCACCCGCGACTCCGCTCGCGACATGCGTCGACGCCGAGTGTGCGAGGGTGGAGGGCATGACGGTAGAACGGTTCGAGGTCCAGCGGCATGTCAACGCGTCACCCGCGGAAATCTTCGCGCTGCTGCGCTCCCCCGAAGGGCACGTGACCATCGACAGTTCGGGCATGCTCCAATCGGCGGAGGGAAAACCCGTCACCGGTGTCGGCGACGAGTTCATCGTGCACATGGATCGCGAGTCGCTCAACGACCTCCCGATGGGCAAATACGACGTGACCGTGATCATCACCGAATTCGAGCAGGACCGACTGCTCGAATGGACGATCTCGGGCACCATCCAGCCGCCGATCGAGCACCGGTACGGCTACCGCCTGGAAGCCGACGACACCGGCACCATCGTCACCTCGTACTACGACTGGAGCAAGATCGCACCCCGCTACCGCGAGGCGGCCATCTTCCCGATCATCCCCGAGTCGGCCCTGCGAGCCACCCTCGGCATCCTCGCCCGCACCATTCAGCGACGTCCGTGAGAACCTGACCTTCTCATCGACCGCTGTCTCACGACGCGATTCCGCTGTCCTCCGACTCACCGAAACAGCTCCCCGACAACCGGATCCGAGCCCAGATTGATGTGCCGATCTCACCGTTCATGATTCCCGACGGAGCACGCGCCTGCCCGGCAGGGTCCGCTGTTCAAGGCCGCTCACTGCGTGGTCGCGAACATCCGATTCTGTCGACCGCAGGAATTTGTGCCGGGCGAATCCATGTCTCCCGATCGAGTCCGCTCGAGCGGCCACCGAAACTCAGCCTGCGTTAGTGTGCTCGACGAACACGAAGGCGCCAGGGGTATCGATGGATTCAAAACGTACCGGCCACGAACGCGTACCGACGCCGTGGAAAGCAGTAGCGACAGTGGCGCTCGTGCTCGCAGCGGCGCTTGCGCTGACAGCTTGTGGCTACGGTCTCCCGCTGGTCTCCGAATTCAAAGATGGATGCAAGAAGCTGTCGAACAGGGACGTCATCCGCGTGTCGGGCGCGGGAGCGAAGGTTGACGGATTCAATTACAGTCCTCAGCCTTCCGTGGCTCCGGACCCGGGCACAGACAGGAATGTGCTGGCGGGAGGAGACATTTGCGCTCGGTACGTCAGCGGATGGAAGGACGGCGATCGCCGGGGCAACAGCATGGTGTACGCGAGAACTCAAACCGGAAGCGATGCGCCGGCGGTATTCCGACGTGAGCGGGAAACCGCTCTGAACCGCGACACCCAGGACGCGCAAACGCTGAGAACCTTCTTCCTGAGCGACACCCACCCGGCGACGAAGCGTTCTGCACTGTCACCAAGGACGCCGACTACCCCGCTCACGGCGTGCTGGTACGTTTCGGCGACAAGGTGGCATACGTCGATGTTCCCACTCTCGGCGACCTGACCGATGAGGAAAACTGCGATCGGGCCCGACGGCTTGCCGATGAATTCCGCTAGGTCACTGTCTGGTTGGCGCCTGAACCTCGGCTGGACGGCAACCGGCGCGCTGAGATGCCGCCTATCGCACGGTCACGAACGTCCGCACGTGTCGATGACAGCGTTGGCCTCAGTCGGTGTCGGTCACAGTGACTATGCCTGGTCACCCGATAGATGCCGTTTCAGAGCGCGTAGTCGGTGCGCATCAATCGGCGACCTGGGACGTGCACGGTAGGTGGGATCGAGTGGGATGAGTCTGACTTGGTGACCTTGATGGGTGTGGTGGACGACTTCGAAATCGGTGACGGTGCCGATGGTCGGCCACCGCTCCGGAGAGTCTGGGAGATGGCTTACATCCACGAATCCCCATGGTGGGGTGCCCAAGTCGACGAACAGTCCTCCAGCTCCTGGTCTGGGGATTTGGACGACTACGCCGGTCACGTGTTGACCGACCGGATAGATCTTGCGAGCGATTTCGAGGTTCAGTTCTGTCGGGTCATGGTCGGTCATCGTTCGAGCATTTCAACCAGTTCAGTGTCCAGCTGTCAACCATGTGTATTCGGCCGCGCGCTGCCGATGCCTGTATGAGCGATAGCTTTGACCGTGCTCACGGTGACGATGAACGACCGAACGACGAAACTACTCGGCCTTCGTGACGGCTTCGGTGGCCTGGATCCGGAAGAGGGCTTGTCGTCCGGCTTGCGGACATGGGTGGACCGCGGGATCGGGTGCCGCGGCGAGGTGGTGTGCTGGGCCCCGGTGCCCGCGCACGCTGATGA
This sequence comes from Nocardia sp. NPDC058633, assembly GCF_042717045.1. Taxonomy (NCBI): domain Bacteria; kingdom Bacillati; phylum Actinomycetota; class Actinomycetes; order Mycobacteriales; family Nocardiaceae; genus Nocardia; species Nocardia sp. NPDC058633. Next base: position 243,914 of record NZ_JBHXRA010000010.1, on the reverse strand, counting down.
CGCGCCGGGGCGCTCCTTCGATCTCATCGGGTGGGAGTGCTTTCACACTCTCTTCCACCTAGAAGATTTTGTGCCCGTAGACAGTACGTATGCCGAGGGGCCGATCATCGGTGTCGACGCGCAGCGAACCCTACTTCGACAAGGGATCGCCCTGGCCAGGGAGGTCGGGCGACTGGCGGGTGAACTGAGCACGCCGCTTCCGCTGCGATGCATCGTTGCGATCGACGAAACCAACGGCACGTTCAGGTTTCATCGGATCCGGCCGAATGAAAGCTGGCTCCTCGATGATCTCGACAGTTACGACCGAGGCTGTGTAGTGGTCATCGACTTCTTGGCCCGGCCCCTCGATCGGTTCCACAGCGCGCACATTGCGGCAGCGCAACGGGCGGCGCTTTTCGACCTTGTCGAGCTCATCGCACCCGACGTAGAGAAGGCTTGTGGCAGGTTGGAGAGAGTTCTCGAGAATGCGTCGTGGTCGGCGTTCGATCCAGAGGACACACTGATCGAGGTCTTGGCCGATGGCATCGACAGTGGCTTGGTCTACTTCGATCGCGTGGTAGCCGATCCCGACGCGATTCGCAGCCGCCTAGCACTGCTACCCACCTGTCCGAAAGGGTTGACCTGGGACCGGTACGACGACGATGTCACGGTCTGCAACACCGAAAGCGATCTCCAGACCTACCTCCGGTTGTTGGCCGACCACTGCCGAACGGTCGGCACCGCGTTGATCGGCGTCTTCACCGGCAAGAAAGGACTGGTGCTCGGTTTCCTACCTTTGCACAAGCTCGAGCGGTGTGTCGAGCTCGCGGCGATGGCCAAAGCTGAAATCGTCATCTACAGCACGGTTGAGCCGGACGACTGCCACCAAATCTCCCACGCTGATGTTGCCGACCGTGGGTTCGACGCCTCCTAGGCGAGTTGTCCGCCACAGCACGTTCACTTATGCCGATCTCGAGTTGTTCCTGTCGCGGAGACTGAGCATCATGAGGCCATGCTGCAGCCCGAGGAGGAACCACAGGTAGGCGTGGCAGAGATCGTTACCCCGCTCGGCACCGTCGTCTTCACGACCCGCCTCGGGCCGACGGTGGCTGGGGGCAGAACCTCTGCTCGGCAACTGCGTTCGGGAGCAACCGTTTACAGATGGAATCAGCAGAATGTGACAGTCGACCTCATTGTCGGCCGGATCCTCCACCGACGGCATCACGTTGATCGTGCAGTGACAGCCCTCTGGGCTGTCGTATGGCAGATTCATGCCACCGCGTCCACTCCCGAGCTCGAATTACGTGCTCAGATAACGGGGATGCCCGCCGACGCGGATGTCTCGCCGGACTGTGGTGAGCACCTCGCTGCGCTCACCGTCGACTCACCGGCCACCACACTGTCGATGGGCGGGCCAGACCTGGACTTGCTGTACGCCCATGCTCGAATCGGCCGACACCTTCCGCAGCGATGGGCGCAGCACTTGGCGCCTACCCGGGCACACAACCCCACACCGTGCTCGGTAGACATCAGCGATCCAGGGCAGCTGACCTGGCGCCTCCCCGGCCTCGAATCCGGTGAGACCCTCGGGGTCTGTGCAGCCGTAGCGTGGCGGCCGACAAGTGACGACGTCGACAACGTCGACACCTGGTTGCTGGTGGACTATCCGATCGACGACGCTCTCGAACTACTGCTGGCGCCCTAGCGCCCTCACTGTGCAGCGAAACTCTGATATCGCTGTCCAGACCTGATCGGCATCAGAGTAAGACGTTCTGTACGCCACTCATTCGTGGTGACTCAGCCGAAAATCGGAGGAAATACCCGGTTGGTTCTGCTTCAGTGGCCAGGTGATCAAGATGCAGGCCGTCGTCGAAGTACCGAACTTCGATTTCGAGCCGCCACAGCCATGGCCGGTCTCCTCGGCCGACCCATACTCATGGGTGCCGATCGATGGCGGATGCTCAGACCCTGAGATCGGACTGTTCGTGAGCGGGTTGACTTGTGGGCGCGAGATCGTGGGCCCCGGGGGCCGAGAAAATGTGGTGGCAAGCCTGCTGGCCGCCGATGCCCTCATCCAACCTGGCGGCCTGCGGTTGATCGACACAGACACGGGGGCATTCGTGGTACCGGGATGTTGTGCTGGGCTCGAAGATTGGCGTGGGTGGGCCGATGTGCTCACGGGAACGCTGCCGTGGCTGGGCCATGACCCGACCCCCGAAGTCGAGATCGGTGTCAACGAACTACGCGTGTGGCAGGACAGCGGGGCGAACCGCGATGCTGCGGCAAGTGTCGTGGTGGCGCGCTCCTCGTTGCCGGACCTGCTGAACGAGGTGCAGCGGGATCTCATCGGATTTCTGTCGCGTGTCCAGATATGGACTGAACGTAATGAGTTGGGCAGCAATGGAACCGAACTCGTCAAGGCCATCGACCGCAACTTCGACGTGACCGCCCCGCTGAGCTTTCCGGCAGCGATGTAGGACCGAGTGTCAAATTCGACCACCGTCCCGCGGCAAGTCTGTGCGTTACAGCGCCACTCGATAACGCTCGGGTAGCAGATGAATCACACGCAACATCTGAGAATTGTGGTTGCTGACCGCGCGAACCGACCCGGTCGCCGTTCGGGGCGACCAGGTCTGGTTCAGGATGCCGTCGGGTTACTACTGAGGCTGGAGGAGCCGGCGCTCAGCAGTTGCAGGATGTTCTGGAAGAAGTCGCACCCGCCCGGAGCGCCGACGGGGAACTCGACGCACCCAGCGACCGGAGCAGCCTGTTCGGTGGCGACCTGTCCGGTGGCAGCCTGAGCGGTAGCGAGCGGGGCCAACATCAGCGCACCGGCCAGTGAGGCCGTAGCGAGGGATCGCTTCATCGAAAATCCTTAACTGCTCTGAGCTTTCACAATTCAACTGCCTTCTAGCAGCGAAGGTCACACTATTGCGGCGCAGACTGAGCCACTAGCCCCCGGTTTCGTGGCCCACAGATCCAGGGGCAGAAAGTCCGTGACTGTCGGCGAGCGTGCGATCCAGCGCCTCCGCACCGGCCCCTACGAATTCGATGCACGTCAGAGGTTTGCTAAACGCTGACGTGTTGTTCTCAGACGCTACTGGGAAGGGGGTGCCGCCACTGCCGGACATGATCTGCCGTGCGAGGTCGAGCAGGAAGGCTTCCTGACCCTCACCTTCCGCAGTGTTCGTCACGACAATCCGGGAGCTGTCGGACGGTATCGACGGGCCCCCGCGATGTGGCTCCGCTCGCATTTCTGTGCTCGATCATGACACGGCCACCCGGACTTTCACATCCAGTGCTCCTGGGACAACCGCATTGTCACGCCGAATATCGTGTGGTGGGCATCCGTCCGGAGGCTCGGTATCGTGAGGTGAGCGCTCGCCCCGGGGTCCGGACAGGCGCGACCCGCAATCGTTCAGGAGCACCGACGCGCATGCGTAGCGATATCTTCCACGCGAACAATACGGCCCAGCAGGCGACCCAACTCGGCCTCACACTGCAGCACTCGAAGTGTGTGAAGGCGTGCGTCAACGGCGAGGTGTACGCCCGACAGGGCGCCATGATCGGCTACCGCGGGCAGTTCGCGTTCGAGGTCAAGAGCCAGGGGCTGGGCAACTTGGTCAAGCGGTTCGCCACGGGTGAGGGGGTGCCGTTGATGAGCTGCCGCGGGCAGGGGGAGGTCTGGTTCGCGCATCATTCCTCGGATTGCTTTCTGATCGACCTCGATCCCGGGGACTCGCTCTCGATCAACGGCAAACACATCCTCGTCTACGAGCCCTCCCTCAGCTACGACATCCAGATGGTTTCCGGCGCAGGCGCTTTCGTCGGCGGCGGCCTGTTCAACTGTGTGTTCCAGGGACAGGGCAGGCTGGCGATCACGAGCCATGGTCAGCCGATCGTCATTCCTGTCAGCCCTCAGCAACCGGTGTTCGCCGATTCCGATGCCCTGATCGGCTGGTCCTCGAGCTTGCAGACGTCCATTGTGCGCACCCAGAGTTTCGGATCGATTCTGCGCGGCGGCTCCGGCGAGATTGCGCAGGTGCGATTTCTCGGCACGGGGTTCGTCATACTCCAACCCTCGGAATTCAACTTCGGGCCGACGAGCTCGAAGTAGCCACACTGCGCCGCCGCTGCGGTCGAAACCGGAGGCTGAGCACCGGTCGAAGCAATCAGGTGTCGCCGGTAGGTAGAGGGCGCTCAGACCTGTGCCAGTGCCCGTCGGTTAGTCGTCGGGGGAAGCGCGGCGGTTTCGTTTGGTGACGCCGCGCCGCTTCTTGGCGGCGATGCGACGTTCCTTCGCTCCGCGCGAGGGCTTGGTGGCGCGGCGAACGGGGGGCGGGGCGGCAGCGGCGTCGCGGAGAAGCGAGGTCAGGCGTTCACGGGCGGCTGCGCGGTTCTGTAGCTGTGCGCGTTGCTCCGATGCGGCGATCGTGAGCACCCCGTTGACCAGGCGGGTGGCCAGGCGGTCGAGCATCCGGGTGCGCAGCCACTCCGGCACCGAGGGCGAGTTGGCAAGGTCGAACGACAGCTCTACCCGGCTGTCGGTGGTGTTGACGTGCTGCCCTCCCGGACCGGACGAGCGCGAGAATCGCTCGCGTAACTCGGACGCGGGTATCACCAGCAGCCGAGTCACGGTCAGGTCCTCTGCCATGATCCGATGCCGTTCTTTCTGATCCGCGAATCGACTTGGCCACGTCGGTCCAGTCGCGACTGAATGGTGGCCTTGTCACGATAGCGATGACCTTGTCGATGGGTAACGAGCAGGTCTTCCGCACACGCCGCCGAGCTACATTCTCCTCGGCACCGCGCAGCGAGCGCACTCGCAAGCCGAGGTGCGAAAGCTCGCCGCCGCTCAGCAGTCGCGAACCGAATCACGCCGGTCTCGCTGAACGCGGTGCTCGGGCTGCCGTCGATCCCCGGGAAGTCGGGTGCGGGTCGGGGGAACGGATCACGACAGAGTGGCGGGGTCGACTCGGTCGCCGTACTGGTCGCCGCGCGCTGGTAACCGAGGTCGTAACCACTGTCGGCAAGGGCGAACGTCCACGCGGCAAGATCGTCGTCGCCGTGTACCCGCCTGCACCATAAGCCTGGCGATATGGATAATCGAACGTATGTGCGAATCGATTCGGCTCTATCTGCGCAACGCGCGCTGGACGGAACCGGCTCCGCGGTTCTGCCCGAACGGGCATCGGCTCGGGGCGGGCAGGTCACTTGTCAGCGTGCTGCCGTGCGTGCGCATCGGCGGACATCACCGAACGCACACGTGCCTGGCGTGCAGCACGACGATCTACAGCCCGCCGATCCACAGCGAATGCGATCACTGACGGCCGAGCTGGAACAGGTCTCGATACGCAAGAATCCCCCTGGCTACGGCCAGGGGGATTCTTGCTCGATCACTGCGGACCTACTGCGTACTGAAGAGGCTTTTCAAGCCTTTCATGCAGGCCAGGATCACACGTCGTAGTAGAGCTCGAACTCGTACGGGTGGGGACGCAGGTTCACCGGGGCGATTTCGTTGTCGCGCTTGAGCTGGATCCAGGTCTCGATGAGGTCAGGCGTGAAGACGTTGCCCTCGGTGAGGTAGTCGTGATCCTGCTCGAGGCGATCGATGACCGCGGACAGGCTGGTGGGGGCCTGCGGGATGTTCTTGGCCTCCTCCGGCGGGAGCTCGTAGAGGTCCTTGTCGACGGGGGCCATCGGCTCGATCTTGTTCTTGATGCCGTCCAGGCCCGCCATCATCATGGCGGCGAAGGCCAGGTACGGGTTGCCCGAGGAGTCAGGCGCGCGGAACTCGATGCGCTTGGCCTTCGGGTTGTTGCCGGTGACCGGGATACGCACGGCGGCCGAGCGGTTGCGCTGCGAGTACACCAGGTTGATGGGGGCTTCGTAGCCCGGCACCAGACGGTGGTACGAGTTCACGGTCGGGTTGGTGAACGCCAGCAGCGACGGGGCGTGGTGCAGGATGCCGCCGATGTAGTGACGCGCCAGATCCGAGAGGCCACCGTAGCCGGCCTCGTCGTGGAACAGCGGCTTGCCGTCCTTCCACAGCGACTGGTGCACGTGCATGCCCGAGCCGTTGTCACCGAAGAGGGGCTTGGGCATGAAGGTGACCGACTTGCCGGCCTTCCACGCGGTGTTCTTCACGATGTACTTGAACAGCTGCAGGTCGTCCGCCGCCGAGAGCAGCGTGCCGAACTTGTAGTTGATCTCGGCCTGACCGGCGGTGCCGACCTCGTGGTGGCCGCGCTCGAGCTCGAAGCCCGCGTTCTGCAGGTTGGTCGAGATCTCGTCGCGCAGGTCGACGTAGTGGTCGTACGGGGCGACGGGGAAGTAACCGCCCTTGTTGCGGACCTTGTAGCCGAGGTTGCGGCTGCCGTCCGGGTTGAACTCCTTGCCGGTGTTCCACGAACCCGAGACGGACTCGATCTCGTAGAACGAGCCGTTCATCTCCGAGCCGTAGCGGATGCCGTCGAAGATGTAGAACTCGGCCTCGGCACCGAAGAACGCGGTGTCGGCGATACCGGTCGAACGCAGGTACTCCTCCGCCTTGCGCGCGATGTTGCGCGGGTCGCGGGAGTAGGCCTCACGGGTGAACGGGTCGTGCACGAAGAAGTTCAGGTTGAGCGTCTTCGCGTTGCGGAACGGGTCGATCCGGGCGGTGCTGAAGTCGGGGAGCAGGAGCATGTCCGACTCGTCGATCGACTGGAAGCCACGCACCGAGGAGCCGTCGAACGCCAGACCCTCTTCCGCCAGGTCGGCGGTGAATGCCTTGGCCGGGATCGAGAAGTGCTGCTGGACGCCGGGCAGGTCGGAGAAGCGGATATCGACGTACTCGATGTCCTCTTCCTTGATGTACTGGATGACCTCTTCGGCCGTGCTGAACGTCACTTGCTCTCCTTACGAATCGGTTCCCAGCCAGTCTCGGTGCTGGCCCTTTCGAACGACCTGCGTGCAGTCCTACGAAGGGGTTCGTCGTGACCTGACGCTAAGGACGCGGTGTTTCCCAACAGTCAAGGCTGTGTTTCGCCAGTGTTACGCGAGCCGGATGTCTGGTGATGTCCACCATCCGGGCGCGACCTTCAGGCTAATCCTGCCATCCGCGCGATCCCGCGCTGACGTGACCTCCGTTAATGCGGTCGTGGGCGACCGATCGCGCGCCACTATCCTGGGACCATGGCGCGTATTACCGGCACATGGCTCTCCGGATCCCCGGGCGAACCCGGCGACTCGGACATCTCCGGCTACCCCGGTGAGCTGTACGAATTGCCGCGCGAAGGTGCGGGCTCGCTCGCTCCCACCTGGCGCCGGGTGGTCGCGCTGTTCGTCGACTGGTTCATCGCGGTCGGGATCGCGGCGGTGATCACCCGCAGCTTCGTATCGTCGTCGGTGCCGCTGCTGGTGTGGTTCGTGGTGGGCGTGGCGGCGGTGACACTGTTCGGGTTCACCCCCGGCCAGTACTTCCTGCGACTGCGGGTGCTGCGCATCGACGCGGCGGTGCCGGTCGGGTTCGTGCGGGCGCTGGCCAGGCAGGTGCTGCTGGTGTTCGTCGTACCCGCGCTGTTCACCGACGCCGACGGGCGCGGCATGCACGACCGGGCCACCGGGACGTCGCTGGTCAACGCCCGCTGAGCTGTTCGGCGCGCTCGGGGCGACGCGCGACCATACGATCGGGCCGTGTCACTGAATCCGGTCATGCTTGCCGTGCGTTTCCTGCTCGAATTGATCGCCATCACCTCGTTCGGGGTGCTCGGCTGGCGCGCCTTCGACTCCCCCTGGCGATACCTGCTCGTCGTCGTGCTGCCGGTCGCGGCGGCGCTGCTGTGGGGGACGTTCGCGGTGCCCGATGATCCGAGTCGCGGCGGCGGCGCACCGGTACCGGTGTCGGGTCCGGTGCGACTGGGGGTCGAGCTCGCGGTGCTGTTCGGCGGGGCCGCGGCGCTGTGGGGCGCGGCCCTGCCTCGATGGGCACTGGTCTCGGCGGCCGCGCTGGTCGGCTACCACCTGCTGGCCTACGACCGGATCCTGTGGCTGCTGACCGGCCGCTCAGCCGACGCTTGATACGCCGCGAGCCCGCCACCTGACAAGGTGACGGGCTCGTGACGGGAGTAGGTCAGCGGCGACGGATCGCGCGCTGCATGCCTTTCATCTTCGCGCCGGGGGGCATCGGACCCTTCGGCATCGCGGGACCGCTGCGCGAGCTCAGAGCCGAGAGCCTGCCCTCGATCTGGTCGATCCGCTTGACGTCGATGTTGCGCGGCAGCTTGGTGAGGTATTTCTGCAGCTCCTTGAGGGGAGTCTGGCCTTCCTCGTTGCCGACGATCACTTCGTAGATGGGGGTGTCACCGACCAGCCGGGCGGTGCGCTTCTTCTCCTGCGCGATGAGCGATTTGACCCGCTGCGGGGAACCCTCGGCGACGAAGATCACCCCGGGCAGGCCGATGACGCGGTGCACCGCGTCGAGCTGGGTGGTCGCGGCGACGCCGTTGGCGACCCGCCACTTGCCCTGCAGGTTCTCCAGAACCCACGCCGCGGCGCCCGCCTGACCCTCGGCCTTGCGGTACACGTTCTTCTGCACACGGCGCCCGAACAGGATGAACGCCAGCAGCACACCCAGCAGCAGACCCAACGGCAGCAGGAACCACTGCATGTCGAAGATCAGGCCGATTCCGAAGAAGACGACCGTGGTGCCGACCAGTGCGCCGATCATCAGCGGCAGCAGCGCCTTGTCTTCCTTGCGCTGCATGTTGAACGCCTGCCACAACTGCTGACGTCGCTCGCGTGATGCCTGCTTACGGGCCGCTTTAGCCGCGGCCCTGGCTTCCTTCGACGGCTTGCCGCCCTTGCCTCCTGCCATGGTGTCAGCTTAGATGGCGCGCCGCCGGGCCGCCTGACCGCATCACACCGCGCCACGATCGCGGCGTTTCGGACGCCTTCGGCGGCGAAGGGCGTCGCCACGGGCCACAATGGCTGGGATGCGCCCGATCACCGAGAACCCCGCCCCCTCCCCCGTCACCGAGGGCGTCGACGACGAGGTCGCCCGGCGGCTGGCCGTCGCGCTGCAGTGCGTGACGGTGTCGACAGAAGATCCCGCGCACACCGCCGACGCGGAGTTCGCCCGCCTGGCCACCCACCTCGAGACGTCGTTTCCGCGCGTACACACCGAGCTGACGTTGACCAGCTTCGGCTACAGCAGGCTCTACCGCTGGGACGGCGCCGAGCCGGGCACCGTGTCGGCGATCCTGCTCGCCCACCTGGACGTGGTGCCGGTCGACGACGCGCAACGCTGGACCCATCCCCCGTTCGCCGGTGTCGTCGACGACGAATTCATCTGGGGCCGTGGCGCGATCGACGACAAGAGCCGCGTGCTCGCCGTCCTGGAAGCGGTCGAGGGGGCATTGGAAGCCGGGATTCGCCCGCGCCACACCATGTTCCTGGCCTTCGGTCACGACGAAGAGGTCTTCGGTGACGGGGGCGCGGTCCGGATGGCCGAGCACCTGCGTGACCAGGGCGTGCGCGCGCAGTTGCTGCTCGACGAGGGCGGAGTGATCACCGAGGGTGTCGCCGACGGCGTGGACCGACCGGTGGCCAGCATCATGCTCGGCGAGAAAGGCTATGCCACGGTCCGGCTTTCGGTGACAGAGACCGGTGGCCACTCCTCGATGCCGGGCAAGCAGACCGCGGTGGGCCGGTTGGCGCGCGCGGTCGCACGCGTGCAGGATCATCCGATGCCGCTGCGGCTGACACCGGTGATCGGCGACATGCTCGCTCGCATGCGCGAAGCTCTGCCCGAACCACGACGCAGCCTGCTCGGGCTCACCGATTCGCGCGGGCTGGCCAAGCTGGCCGGACCGCTCGTCGCCCGGATCATGGCGGCGGGCCCGACCACCGAGGCCCTCGTCCGCACCACCACCGCGCCCACGGTGATCAGCGGCGGTGTGAAGGCCAACGTGCTCCCGCAGAGCGCCGAGGCGCTGGTGAATTTCCGTATCCTGCCCGGTGATTCGGTGGCGGCGGTGCTGGCGCACTGCACCCGGGTGATTCGCGATATCGGGGTGGCGATCGACCTGGTTGGACCAGCTTCGGAGCCGTCCCGGTTCACCGAGCCGGGTCCGGCTTACGACATGGTCGCCGAGTTGGCCTCGAGCGTGGTGCCCGGAATCGTGACCACTACCGGAATCGTGCCCGGCGCCACCGATTCCCGCCACTACGACGGCTTGGCCGCGACCCGCTGCAACTTCGCGCCGATCGTGTTGACCGCGGCGGATCTGGAACGTATCCACGGAACCGACGAGCGGATCTCGCGGCTCAACTACGCTCGGCTGATCGAATTCAACCGGCGTCTCATCGAGCGGCTCGCCGCGGCGCCCGCAACAGGAGGAGCGCCACGATGACGACCGACACCGGCGAGTTCGCGGGCCACGGCGGCAAGATCGCGTGGCGTGCATGGCAACCCGAGACGGCGCCGCGCGCGGTGGTGGTGCTGGTGCACGGCGTCGCCGAACACTCGGGGCGCTATGAACACCTCAGCGCCACCCTGGCCGACGCGGGCTTCGCGGTCTACGCGCTCGACCACATCGGGCACGGCCTGTCCGAGGGTTCGGCGGCCAATATCGGTTCGATGCAGGGCGCCGCCGACAATGTCGCGACCCTGCTCGACCTCGCGGGCGCCGCCCATCCCGGTATCCCCCGGTTCCTGCTCGGGCATTCGATGGGCAGCCTGGTGGTGCTGCACCTGGCGACCCGCGGACCGCTCGACGTGGCGGGCGTCATCGTGTCCGCGCCACCCCTCGATATCCCGCTCGGCAATCCGATCCAGCGCCTGGCCGCTCCCCTGCTCACCCGGCTCGCGCCGAATCTCGGTGTGCTGACCCTGGATTCGTCCACGATCAGCCGCGATCCCGACGTGGTGCGAGCCTACGACGAGGACCCGCTGGTCTTCCGCGGCAAGCTGCCCGCGCGCACCGCGGTGGAGATCTTGCAGCACACCGCGCTGGTGAAACAGCGCCTCGGCGCGCTCACCGCGCCGCTGCTGGTGCTGCACGGCACCGGCGACGTCATCGCCTCGCCGTCGAGCGCCGATCTGCTCGAACGCGACGCGGGATCGACCGACGTGACGGTGCTGCGCTACCCGGGGCTCTATCACGAGGTGTTCAACGAACCCGAGCGTGAGCAGGTGCTCGGCGATGTCACCGACTGGCTGTCAACTCATGTTACCGGCTAGTAAGTTCTCCCCCGGGTGACCTTGTAGACTCTGCTCATGACCACGTCTACCGGCGCCGTTGCCTTCATCCGCGCCAGCTGGCACAGCTCCATCGTCAACAAGGCACACGAGGGGTTCCTCGCCGAGTACACCGGCTTCGGGTTCGCCCCCGAGGTCGTCGAGGTGTTCGACGTCCCCGGCGCCTTCGAGATCCCCCTGCATGCCCAGCGCCTGGCCCGCACCGGCCGCTACGACGCGATCGTCGCCGCGGCCCTGGTCGTCGACGGCGGCATCTACCGCCACGATTTCGTCGCCTCCGCGGTGATCGACGGCCTTATGCGCGTGCAGCTCGACACCGATGTGCCGGTGTTCTCGGTGGTGCTCACCCCGCACCACTTCCACGAGCACAGCGAGCACGTGGACTACTACACCAACCACTTCGTGACGAAGGGAGCCGAGGCTGCCCGCGCGGTGGCGAACACCCTCAGCTCCCTGCGGTCACTGCCCGCTTCGCGCTGACCTACTCGAACTGGTTCAGGCAGGCCTGTTCGCCGCTGAGGACGCCGGTGCGAAACGCCTCCAGGCGCTGATACCCGCTCGGTACGACCTTGCCGTCGACGTCGGACGCGGCAAGACCGTCGGCGAGCAGGCCCGAGACCGCCTCGTCGAGGTCACCGGCCGACAGGCGCGGATCACTGCTCGGCTCACTGAGTTTCGTGGTCAGCACGCCCGTCAGGCACGCGGTGCGCAGGCCCGCGGAATCGGCGCCCGACAGTGACAGCTTGCGATCCTGCTGCACCGCGAGGGCGTAGCGGGACACGAACACCGCCGCGGCGTTGTAGTCGCCGGTGACGACCGCCGACAGCGGCTCCTCCTTGGTGCTCGCCCCCTCGCCCGCACGCTCGGCCATGGCCGGGATGTCGGTGCCGATGGTGTTCGAGCCCGGGCAGTAGGAGACGGGCTCGGTGGTCGTCGTCGACGAGCAGTTGCGGGTGACGCCGGCGTAGTCGAACTTCGGCGCGTTCTTCACCGGCATCGACTTGCCCAGTTGGGCGGCCAGGGTGCTCAACGTCTCCTTGTTCACCGGGAGCTGATCGTCGCGTTCACCCTCTTCGAAGGTGACGGGCAGTCCGGCGCGACGCTTCTCGATCTCGGCCTCGTCGATGTCCTTGCACGACTTGGCGCCCTGGGTGTAGCCCATCTGCACCGCCGTGACCCGTTCGAACGCCGAACCGTGTACGGCGTCGGGATCGTTGGGGTCGCGGTCACGCACGGCGACGGTGGCGCCGAGCACGCCGTTGAGGCCGTCGGTGGTGTTGAGGGTGAAGTGCTTCGAATTGCCTTCTGCCACATGGCGAAGAAAGACGCCAGCCAGGCAGTCGGCCTGCTGCTCCTTGACCAGCGCATCGGTGAGGAACCCGCGCAGCAGGTCGGCCTGGGATTGGATGGCGTGCCCGTATTCGTGGGCCAGCACCATCACCACCGACATCTCCTTGTACTTGTCGACCAGCAGCGGCAACAGGACCGAGCGGTCCCAGCCGATGGTGTGATCGAGCGGGCAGTAGGCGGCGTTGACCAGCTTGTAGGTGCTGCTCTTGCAGAACTGCACCGACTCCGATTCCGGCGCTTTCGCCGACCACGAGATGTACTTCGAGGCAGGCTTGAAGTTGCCGCGGAACGTCTTGGAATACTCGGTCTGCCAGTACTCTTCGATGTCGGCGATGGCATTGAGAGCGAGCTTGTCGACCTTGCCGTTGTCGCCGTTGTCGGCCTTCTTGTCCGTGTCGGGCGCACCGGGACGCGGCCCGCTGGGACCGGTGGACGACGCCGCGCCCGCCACCTCCCACGGGTTGTCCATGATCGGCTGCGCCTGGTCACTCGCGACTGTTGTCGCGCCGCAACCGGAGACGAGCATGCCGATACTCACCAAAGCTGCCATGGTCGCGCCGAACCGATGTCTTCTCATGCGCTGTCCTCCCCACAATGACGCGGACGCCGTGCGGTCCGCGATCGAGCGCTCACATGGTAAACGACCACTGTCACAGGTCCATTCGGATCGTGGCGAGCACTGCGCGATGATCGGAGCCCGCGATGGTGAGTGTGCGGATCCGTTCTGCCACCCCACCGGCGACGAGGATGTGATCGATCCCGATCACCGGCCCCCACCGACGATCCGCCGGGAAGGTGAGCAGGACACCGTCGCCGGTCTGATCGGCGGCCGAGGCGAAAGCGCCGTCGAGCAGCGCGCGATAGGCCGAATGGTCTTGTGTCGCGTTGAAATCCGCGCCGACGATGGCCGGCGCGCTGGTCGCCGCCAGGATCTCGTCGACCTTGCCCATCTCCGCCGACCACGCCGCGAAGTCGATGTTCGGCGGAATCGGGTGGAAGGCGAACACCGGTATCGGGCCGCGCTGCGGATGGTCCATGGTCGCGGAGATATTGCTCATGATGAAGCCGTCGTATTTCTTGTTCTCGCGCAACGGGTATCGGCTGTAGATGCCGGTGCCGCCACCCCCCGACCGAGCAGGTTCCAGATAGGAGTAGGGCAGACGCTGTTCGAGTCCGGCCCCGCGCAGACCCGCGATCGAGTCGATGGTCAACTCCTCGACGGTGAGCACGTCGACGTTGTTGTCGCGCACCGCATCGACCACGGCGGTCGGGTCGGCCGTGCCGAAGAGGATATTCGACTGCAACACCACCAGTTCCGGACCGTCGGCAGCCCTGGCCTCGGGAATGTAGGACGGCACCACCAACCACGCGGCACCGGCCAACACCAGGGCCGCAGCCCCCGAGCTGCGCCATCCCCGCGCGAGGAGCAGGAGCACCAGCCCCGCGACCGCGCCGAGCATCAACCACATCGCCCCCGATGCCAACAACACCATCGACTTCTGGCGCCAGTCCACGACGTGCAAGACGATCCCGACGACTGCCGCGACCACCGCGCCCCACCCCAGGACGAGCAAGACTCGTTCCACCCGTTCACGCATCATGCGGCCACCCTAAGCGGCCGTACTTTCGGCTCCCTTGTGACAGCCTTGAAGATCTCCTGAGGGCCTACACTGGCGGCCGACGAGGAGGTTTGCCGTGTACATCGAAGGATTCACCGCCGCGGGAGCGCTCACCGAGCACGCCGTCGAAGAGCTGATGACCGTCGCGAACAAGTACACCTCGGCGATCACCCTGACCGTCGCCGAGCGCACCGTGCAGTTGCCGGTTCTCCCGGTCTGCTGGGACGAGCTGGGGGTCCGCGCGGGCACCGCGATCACCGTCGAAGCCGATCGCGGATACCGACCGGCCGACCTCGAAGACCGCACCGCGCTGACCGACTTCGTCACGACCTTCCAGCGCGCGACCGGCAACGCCTAGAGCGGCAGTCCCGCCTCGATCCAGTTGTAGGCCTGGATCTTTCGCGACTCGGGGTCGTTGACCACCTGGTTGATGAGGTCGTTGATCTGATCGGTGGACAAGGGGTAGCCGTAGTGCTCGGCCGCGCCCGCCGACGCCCACAAGGACGCGAAAAGGCCGGGGCCGCCGAGGATGTGGGCCAGGGCGGTGGCGACCTCGTCGACGGTGTCGAGTACGCCGTGCACGAGGGCGATCGCGATGTCTTCGTCGCCGGGGGGCATGCCGGGAGCCAGCGCACCGGACTCGACGGCACGCTGGGCCAGCCAGGCACGCGGGACCAGCGGGCTCGGGCCGATGGCATCGCCGAGGTAGTAGCGCCATTCACCCGGATTGCCCTGGTCGAAGGCATGGATGTAGAAGGTGCGGGTGAGCGCCCACAGGGCGATGTAGCGCAGGGCGAGCTGTTCGGCGCCGAGCAGCGCGTCGGGGCCCTCCGCGCGGTCGTGCTCGAGCTGGTTCCAGGCGAAGCGGAACCAGACCTGTTCGGAGTTGCCGACCCAGGTGGCGGGCAAACGGTCGGCCAGCGCGGCAAGGTCGGCGACCGGGCCATCGACGCCGGTGTCACCGGAGGCCTCGACGCGCAGGTTCTCGACGTAGCCGCGCAGGGCTTCGACGGAGGTGAACACCGCGTAGCCCAGTTGGGCGAAACGGGTGAGGTCGGCGTTGGACGGTTCCAGGACGAGCACCACCGGCATGCCGACACCGGGCTGCAAACCCTCCGGCCAAAAAGCCTCGGCGACCGCGAGTTCGCGGCCGGTGACCGGATCGGAGACCTCGCTGTCGAGCAGCGGGAAGCCGAAGCCGTCGGCGATGAGGTCGTCGACGAGCGCGTTGACCTTGTCCACCGCGGGATCGCCGACGGTGACCCCGGCGACTCCCACCGTGAGCAGGGTCGGGCGGTGCAGCTTGCCGGTGCGCAGCTTCTCGAGGAAGGCATCGGCCGAGGCGGAGAGCAGTTTGCGGCGCGCCCGCAGGAACTCGCGATAGTTCTCCACCCGCCACAGCGACGGATCGGTCGGAATCCACTGCGAGGCGAGCACACCCGGGTTGCGCCGCTCCACCTCGGCGAAGTAGTCGCCGGGCTCGCGCTCGCCGATCTCGGCCTCGGAACCGGGGCTGAGGAAGCAGAAGTTGGCGATCGCGTTGATCTCGTTGCGTTCGTAACCGGCATCGCGCAGCAGGGTTTTCGGGAACAGGTAGTGCACCTGCACCGGGCTGCGGTCGCCGAACTGCCCGATGCCGAGCACCGAGCCGGAGCCGAGATCGCGCGAACCGTCGACGCGGGTCAGCATGTACAGCAGCGGGTAGAACCGGGAGCCGCGGGTGGCGCCGGCGAAGTCGTCGGCGCACAGGTCGAGTGAACCTCCGCGCAACCGTTCCAGCGAACCGATCAGCGCGTCGATGCCGCCGCGCTCGAGGGTGTCGTAGTCCTGTTGCAGGAAGGTCTCGGTGGAGCCGCTGAACCTGCCCCACAGCGCCGAATGCACGTACCAGTACAGCACCCGGTCGCGCTGCAGATCGTTGTCGAAGCGGCCACCGTTGAGGAACAACATCCGGGTGATCACGGGAATCGCGTAGCGTCCCATCAGGACTCGGTCGTGATCGAGGCCGAGTCGGCCGGCCACCGTGTCCAGGAAGGTGTCGACCTGCTCGGCGGTGGAAACCAGTGCCTGCTCGAACTCCACCGGATCCAGATCACCGAGCGCGTCGAAGTGGGCGCGCCCGTTGCCGACCGCGATCACATTGCGCAGCAACCAGTCCAGCGTGAAGGTGTAGCCGTCCTTGTCCCAGCGGATCAGGTGGTCGCGCAGATTGCCGCGAGCCTGCGGCCACTGCGCGCACAGCGTGGCCAGCGCGAGGTCGCCCTTGGACAGTTTGGTGCCGCCGGAGTTCACCCGGTTGAAGATGTCGACCACCTCGTCGACCGTGCGGTCCGATCCGGTGATGGTCTCGACGTTGAATTCGCGGTTGGTGACCTCGCGAACCTTGTTCAACCGATCGAGATAGAGGGCGAGGGTTTCCGGAGACTCGTCGGGAAACCGGGACAGGTAGTGCATCGGACCCTGGGCGAACAGTTCGGTGATGTCGATCCATGCGGGTGCGGTATCGCGACCCGGAACCTGGAATTCGAAGAGTTCACGCTCGACGTCGAAATGCAGACCGGTGAAGGCGATCTCGTCGCCCTCGAAAAACGACGGCGCGCTCCCGCGCACGATCCCGTAGAGCGTGGTGATGCGCTGCTGACCGTCGAGCAACAACTGCCGCAGCCCCGAGCCGGTCGTCGTCGTCCCACGCACCGCGATCTCCTCGGACCCGGTCTCCCACACCAGCAATCCACCGACCGGATAACCGAGGTACAGCGACCGCATGAGTCCACGCACCTGGTCGCGATTCCACACGTAGCCACGCTGGAATTCGGGCAGCAACACAGCACCGGAGTCGATCTGGTCGAGCAGGGTGGACAGACGTGTCACGGCAGCCTTTCGATCGAGATCCGGTGGCGGACAAGCGCCCCATCGTTGCACGGATCGTACCGACACATCCCGACATGCCAGCGGCCGAACGGAACTGGTGCGATCACTCGATCCCGGACACGGCGGCGCGGAAGGCATCGGAGGCGTAGAACGGAGCCAACCTGCGGCGCAGCACGGTGTCGAGATAACCACGCTCGTCGAGTGTTTCGAGGACCGGCGGGCCGAAACGCAGCGCCTCCTCGATCATGTCCGCGCGCCCGACGCCCAGCTCAGCCAGCAATTCGGCAAGGGGGGTGTCGCCGTATTTGTCGAAGACGTGGTCGACGCCCTCGTCGAGCAGTGCGTGGAAATAGTCGGTATCGCGGAATGTGCGCCAGAATTCGAAGACGAGCACGACGATGTCTTCGACGTCGTCGGCCGAGACCAGATCACGGAACGAACCGACCGCGTCGCCGGTGTGTTTGCGCCAGGTCTCGCGAGCGCTGTCGAAGAGCACCTCGTCGGCGTCATTGCTGTTGCCGCGCAACACGAATCGTGCGCCGGTGCGGGTGATCCTGCCGACGCCACTCTCGATCACGGGCATCGCGGGTTCGGCCAACCGCGACAACGCACCACGCAGCGACCGGGCCAGACCGCCCCCCTCGGGGTGTAAACCGTCGTCGACCGCGGTGACCACCGCGCGCTGGACCGCTTCGACGCACGCGTCGACGGTCACCGGGCTGTTGAGCACCAGCCGCACCAGCCGGTGGGTGAGATCCAGATCGGCGACGGTGTCGACCAGTTCGTCGAAGCGGCGGTTGTCGACAAGCTCACCGACCTCGATCTCGTCGTTGGCCCGATGGTTGTACAAACGCGTCGCGATCTCACCGACGAGTTCGGGAATCGCCCCCTCCACCGGAACCTGCACGGCGAACTTGTGGGCGACCGCCTTGATCTGCTCGCGGGTGACCGCCTCGGCCAGAGTCAGCTCCGCGGCCTCCTCGAGCGCGCCGTCGACCTCCTCGGTGACGAACTCGAGGAACCCGGCGGGCTCGCGCAGCTGCTGTTTGGTGAACGCCACGTGCGCGTCGAGCACTCGCATGGCCAAGTCGACGTGTCCGCCGCGCCCCTCGTTCGTCTCACCCATACCGCCCAGATTGGCACAGTCCGCGACGCGAGGTGACGGGGGCGCACACTTCGCTCGGAGACCGACGCGACACGCCGGTTTTCGACCGCAAACTCCGCCCAGACCGCGATATTAGAACTGCCATGCGCGGTTTGCTGGCGAGTATGGCATACTGGGTTGCTGAGACTGGGCTGATCGCAAGTGATCGCCATGGCTCACCTACGGAAAAGACTTTTAAAACATGACTCAAGGCACCGTCAAGTGGTTCAACGGCGAAAAGGGCTTCGGCTTCATCGCCCAAGACGGAGGCGGCCCCGACGTCTTCGTTCACTACTCGGCTATCGGCGGCTCGGGCTTCAAGTCCCTCGAAGAGGGACAGCGCGTGGAGTTCGAGGTCGGGCAGGGCCAGAAGGGCCCGCAGGCCCAGGACGTCCGCGCCATCTGATTTCGGCGCGAACTGAAAAAGCCCCGCACCACTGGTGCGGGGCTTTTTCGTGTCCGGACTATCCCCCGAACACGCGCTCGACGACCGCCTTGGCGCGACGGGTCACGCGCATGTAGTTGTCGAGGAACTCGCTGCCGTCGTCGGTGGGCCAGCCGGCTACCCGGGCGACCGCCGACAGCAGCTTGCCCGGTCCGGGGAGCTGGTCGGTCGGTTTGCCCTTGACCAGGACGAGGGCGTTGCGGGCGGCGGTCGCGGCGATCCAGGATTCCCGCAGCAGCGCGACGTCCTCGGATTCGAGGATGCCCTCGGCCTCGATCACGTCGAGTGACTGCAGGGTCGAGGTGTTGTGCAGCGCGGGGACCTCGTGCGCGTGGCGCAACTGCAGCAGCTGGACGGTCCATTCGATGTCGGCCAGGCCGCCACGACCCAGTTTGGTGTGGGTGGCCGGGTTGGCGCCGCGCGGGAGGCGTTCGGAATCGACGCGGGCCTTGATGCGACGGATCTCGCGCACCGATTCCTCCGACACCCCGCCGATCGGATAGCGAATCGGGTCGATGACGTGCAGGAAGCGCACGCCCAGATCCTGATCGCCCGCCACCTGATGGGCGCGCAGCAGCGCCTGCACCTCCCACGGCTGAGCCCATTGCGCGTAGTAGGCCTGATAGGCCGCCAGCGTGCGAACCAGGGGCCCGTTGCGGCCCTCGGGGCGCAGGCCCGCGTCGACCTGCAGCGGCGGGTCGACGCTCGGGGCGCCGAGCAACCCCTGGACCTTCTCGGCGATCCCGTTGGCCCACTTCACGGCGGTGGACTCGTCCTGGCCGGGGCGCGGATCGCAGACGAACAGCACGTCGGCGTCGGAGCCGTAGCCCAGCTCCATGCCGCCGAGCCTGCCCATGCCGATGACGGCGAAGTCGGCGGGCGCCGGTGCGCCACGTTCGGCCTCCGAGGCGCGGATGACGGCGCTCAGCGACGCCTCGAGCACCGCGACCCAGACCGACGACAGCGCCGCGCACACCCGCGGGACGTCGAGCATGCCGAGCACATCGGCCGAGGCGACCCGGGCGAGTTCGTGGCGGCGCAGTGAACGTGCCGCCGCGACTGCGCGTTTCGGGTCGTCGTAGCGGGCGGCCGCGGTCTGCATGCCGCGGGCGACGTCTACGGGTTCGGTGCTGAGCAGCTGCGATCCGCCGGGGCCGTCGGCGTACATGCGGATCGTGTCGGGCGCGTTGATCAGCAGGTCGGGCAGGTACTCCGAGGAACCGAGCACGATCATCAGCCGCTGGGCGACCGCGCCCTCGTCACGCAGTTCGCGCAGGAACCAGATCTGATCGGCGAGTCCTTCCGACACCCGGCGGTAGGCGAGCAGGCCCGCGTCGGGATTCGGTGTGTCACCGAGCCATTCGAGCAGAGTCGGCAGCAGCAGTGCCTGGATGCGGCCCTTGCGCGAGACGCCACCGGTGAGCGCTTTGAGGTGGCCGAGCGCGTTGGCCGGTGCGCCGTAGCCGAGGGCGGCGAGCTGGCGGACGGCGGCGTCGGGGCTCAGGCGCAGTGCGTCGGAATCCATTCGGGCGACCGCGTCCAGCAGCGGGCGGTAGAACAGTTTGGCGTGCAGGCGCCGCACCCGCACGGCGTTGCGGCGGATCTCGGTGTCGAGCACGCCGACCGCGTCCTGGCGACCGTCGGGGCGGATGTGGGCGGCGCGGGCGAGCCAGCGCATACCCTCCTCGTCGTCGGCGGCGGGCAGGGTGTGGGTGCGCTTGAGCCGCTGCAGTTGCAGGCGGTGTTCGAGCAGGCGCAGGAATTCGTAGGAGGCGGTGAGGTTGGCGGCGTCCTCACGGCCGACGTAGCCGCCCGCCGCCAGGGCGCTGAGCGCCTCGACGGTATTGGTGACGTGCAGCGCGTCGTCGACCCGGCCGTGCACCAATTGCAGCAGCTGCACAGCGAATTCGACATCGCGCAGGCTACCCGCACCGAGCTTGAGTTCGCGCTCGCGCATGTCGGCGGGGACCAGGTCCTCGACCCGGCGGCGCATCGCCTGGACGTCGGCCACGAAGTCGGGCCGTTCCGAGGCGGTCCAGACCATCGGCATCAGCGCGTCGCGATACTGCTGTCCGAGTTCCAGATCGCCGGTCATCGGCCGGTTCTTCAACAGCGCCTGGAACTCCCAGGTCCGCGCCCACCGCTTGTAATAGGCCAGATGGGAGTCGAGGGTGCGCACCAGGGCGCCCGCTTTGCCCTCGGGTCGCAGTGCGGCGTCGACCTCGAAGAAGGCCGAGCTCGCGACGCTCATCATCTCCGCCGCCAGCCGGGTCGCCATCGCGTCGGCGGGCTCGGCGACGAACACCACGTCGACATCGCTGACGTAATTCAGTTCTCGCGCACCGCATTTGCCCATCGCGATCACCGCGAGGCGCACCGGCACCGGGCCGTTCTTACATACCCTGGCCACCGCCACCGACAGGGCGGCGGTGAGCGCGGCATCGGCCAGATCCGACAGGTGCTTGCCGACCAGCAGATACGGCGGGACCGGTTCGTTCTCGACCGTGGAGGCGAGATCGACCGCGGCCAGCAACATCAGCTGATCGCGGTACCTGCTGCGCAGGAGCGCGACCGCCTCCGGGCCTGCGATACCGGCGCGGAACAGCATCGGCCCCGCGTTCGGCCCGGTCTCCGGTATCGCGTCGACGGCGTCGAGCAGATCGGCGATCAGTTCGTCGCGGCGCGGAAGTTCTTTCGCGCGCAGCACTTTCCACGTGGCGGGGACGGCGACGAGGTGGTCACCGAACGCCGTCGACGAGCCGAGCAAGCCGAACAGCCTGCCGCGCAACCGGGTATCGGAACGGATCGCCGCATCCAGTTCGGGCCACTCGTCTGCCAGGGATTCGCGCAGCCGGATGAGCGTGGACAAGGCGAGATCGGCGTCGGGCGAACGCGACAGTGCCCAGAGCACGGGCACTCCGTCGACGTTGTCCCAGCCGAGCTGGTGCAGTGAGTCCGCCGCTGTCGGTTCGAGTAGACCGAGCCGGCCGACGCCGGGAACAGCGGAGCGGGCAGTCGGTGGCCGGACCATAGCTGTAGAGCTTAGCGGCTGGCGCCGCGGGATTTCGGCCGCGGGCCGGCCTTACAAGCTCAGGTATTCCTTCAGCTCCCAAGGGGTGACCTGTGAGCGGTAGTCGGCCCATTCACGACGCTTGTTGCGCAGGAAGAAGTCGAAGACGTGTTCGCCGAGGGTCTCGGCGACCAGCTCCGAGCGCTCCATCGCCTGCAGGGCCTCGTCGAGGGTGCCGGGCAGAGTGCGGAAACCCATGGCGCGGCGCTCGGCGTCGGTCAGCGACCACACGTCGTCCTCGGCCTCAGGAGGCAGGGTGTAGCCCTTTTCGATGCCGCGCAGGCCGGCGGCCAGCAGCACCGCGAAGGTCAAGTACGGGTTGCAGGCCGAGTCGGGGCTGCGGATCTCGACGCGACGCGAGGACGACTTGTTCGGGGTGTACATCGGCACGCGCACCAGCGCCGAGCGGTTGGAGCGGCCCCAGGAGGCCGCGGTCGGGGCTTCGCCGCCGTGGATCAGGCGCTTGTAGGAGTTGACCCACTGGTTGGTGATCGCGCTGATCTCGGGCGCGTGCTCGAGGATGCCCGCGATGAACGAGCGCGCGGTGCTCGAGAGGTTGTTCGGGTCGTCGGGATCGGCGAAGGCGTTGTTCTCGCCCTCGAACAGGCTCATGTGGGTGTGCATGGCCGAGCCGGGGTACTGCGAGAACGGCTTGGGCATGAACGTCGCGCGCACGCCCTCGTCGATCGCTACCTCTTTGATCAGGTAGCGGAAGGTCATCACGTTGTCGGCCATCGAGAGCGCGTCGGCGTAGCGCAGGTCGATCTCCTGCTGGCCGGGGGCGCCCTCGTGGTGGCTGAACTCGACCGAGATGCCCATCGATTCGAGCGAGTCGATGGCGTGGCGGCGGAAGTTCGGTGCGGCATCGTGCACGGCCTGGTCGAAGAAGCCGCCGTTGTCGGCCGGGGTCGGCTCGTAGCCGTCCTTGAGCTGGTCCTTCAGCAGGAAGAACTCGATCTCGGGGTGCACGTAGCAGCTGAAGCCCGCGTCGGCGGCCTTGTTCAGCTGGCGGCGCAGCACGTGGCGCGGGTCGGCCCAGGACGGGGAACCGTCGGGCATGGTGATGTCGCAGAACATCCGCGCCGAGTGCTGGTGGCCCTTGGAGCTGGCCCAGGGCAGCACCTGGAAGGTCGACGGATCGGGCCGCGCGACCATGTCCGCCTCGGACACGCGCGCGAAGCCTTCGATGGCCGAACCGTCGAAGCCGATGCCCTCTTCGAAGGCGCCTTCGAGCTCGGCGGGGGCGATGGCGACCGACTTGAGGTAGCCGAGCACATCGGTGAACCAGAGACGGACGAAGCGGATATCCCGCTCTTCGAGCGTCCGCAGCACGAATTCCTTCTGGCGATCCATACCGGCGAGCGTAAGCACCCGGCGTTAAATCCGTGTTACATACGCAGACAGGTTTGCGATCTCGTCACATCGTTCGCACATCTCACCGGGCACGACGGGGCGCAAAGAGGAAAGTCGCCTCTCAGCATGTGAGACCAGGAGCGGGCGCGGCGAGATCGACGAGGTAGTCGATCACCGCGCGGTCGAGGCACTGATCACCGGCGACGAGCGCGGCGGTGTGCCGGTTGCCGCGGAAGGTGATCAGGTCGGCGCCCAGCTGAGCGGCCAGGTCGACACCGGCCTGATAGGGCGTGGCCGGGTCGTCGGTCGTGGAAACCACCACGGTCTTGGGCAGACCCGGCGCCGAGACGCGGTGCGGCGAGCTGGTGTTGGCGACCGGCCACGAGGCACACAGCTCCAGCGGGGCGGCACCGGTGCCCTTGCCGTCGTCGAGGAACGGGGCGGCCTTGCGGTATTCGGTGTCCTGACGGCCGGTCACCGCGGGATCGGTGATGCGGGGATCGTCGACGCAGCGGATCGCGTTGAAGGCGTCCTGGGTGTTGGCGTAGGTGCCGTCCTGGCGGCGACCGTCGTACATGTCGGCCAGTTGCAGCAGCGTGTCGCCGGTTCCGCCGCGCAATTCGGTGAGGCCGTGGGTGAGGATCTGCCACAGGTCGTCGCTGTAGAGGGCCTGTTGGACGCCGGTGATCGCGTCGTTGTAGCTGAGGCCGCGCGGGTCGGCGGTCGGCGCCGGAGACTTCTCCAGCGGGTCGACCAGCTCGCGGAAGCGGGTCACGGCCTGGGCGGGGTCGGTCCCGAGGGGGCAGTCGGCACTGGTGGCGCAGTCGGTGGCGTAGGCGTCGAAGACGCCCTGGAACCCCGCCGCTTGGCGCAACGATTCCTGGACCGGGTCCTGCGAGGAGTCCACGGCACCGTCGAGCACCATCGCGCGCACGTTCTGCGGATACTTCTCGGCGTAGGCGGAGCCGAGGCGGGTGCCGTAGGAGTAGCCGAGGTAGCTCAGTTTCGCGTCACCGAGGACCGCCCGCAAAACGTCCATGTCCTGGATCACCTCACGAGTGCCGACATGTCCGAGCAGGTCGACCCCCGAGCGCTGGGCGCAGCGGTCGGCGTATTCGCGATTGTCGGCCTCGGCGGCGGCGATGCCGGCCGGGGTGTTGTCGGTGGGCGGCTCGGCGCGCTCGGCGTCGGCCTGCGCCGGGGTCAGGCAGACGATCGCAGGCAGCGACGAGCCGACCCCGCGCGGATCGAACCCGACCCGATCGAACTTCTCCGCCAGTTCGGTGCGGTTGCCGACGCCGATCATCGACAGGCCGGAGACGCCGGGTCCGCCCGGGTTCATCAGTAGCGAGCCGACCTTCTCACCGGTGGCCGGGATCCGCGAGAGCGCGATCTGGGCGGTCGGACCGTCCGGTCGCGCGTAATCGATCGGAACGGTGATCCGCGCGCACTCGGCCTTGGGCGGCAGCCGATCCTCCGGGCTGCCGTAGCCCTCGCACGAGCCCCAGCCGATCCGCTGGTCGTAGAAGGCGTTCAGGCCGGGAGGTGGCGGGGGCAGTTCGGCGCGGGGCGCGCTGTCCTCGCCGATCCCGCATCCGGTGACGATCAACGCAGAGACAGCGCCGAGGAGCACGACGAGCCGGCCTCGCTGCACAGTGGGCCCACCTTTCCGCGCCCTGCGACGCACACAACGCACCCGAACGGGCTCGCAATCACGGTAGCCGAATCACCGGTGTGACCGATCACACCGGTGATCGGCCTTAAGCCGAGGCGGGCGCAGGTGGCACACTGGGATTGTCAGAAAAGCCCGGGGACCCGGAATGGGCCTCGAGGAACCGACGAAAGGGACGATGATGTCCGTATCCGATGAGCAGAATCCTGCCTACGGTGCCACTCCCGCCGAAGCTGTCCGCACCGAGCAGCCACGCCGCAAGACCCGCGTCCAGCATCTGCAGCAGATGAAGGCCGACGGTGAGCGCTGGTCGATGCTGACGGCCTACGACTACTCGTCCGCTCGACTGTTCGAGGAAGCCGGGATCCCCGTGCTCCTGGTCGGCGACTCCGCCGCCAACGTCGTCTACGGCTACGACACCACCGTGCCGATCACCGTCGACGAACTCATCCCGCTGGTGCGCGGCGTCGTGCGCGGCGCACCGCACGCGCTGGTCGTCGCCGACCTGCCGTTCGGGACCTACGAGTCCTCGCCGCAGCAGGCCCTCGCTACCGCCATACGCTTCATGAAGGAGGGCGGCGCGCACGCGGTGAAGCTCGAGGGCGGCGAACGTGTCGCCGAGCAGATCGCGCTGATCACCTCCGCGGGCATTCCCGTGATGGCCCACATCGGCTTCACCCCGCAGAGCGTGAACACCCTCGGTGGTTTCCGCGTGCAGGGCCGTGGCGACGGCGCCGAGCAACTGGTCGCCGACGCGATCGCCGTGCAGGAAGCGGGCGCGTTCTCGGTGGTCATGGAAATGGTCCCCGCCGAGATCGCCGGTCAGGTCACCCGCAAGCTGACCATCCCGACCGTCGGCATCGGCGCCGGTGTCGAATGCGATGCCCAGGTGCTGGTCTGGCAGGACATGGCCGGCTACACCAGCGGCAAGACCGCGAAGTTCGTCAAGCGCTTCGGCAACGTCGGCGACGAACTGCGCACCGCCGCGGCCACTTACGCCGCCGAAGTCCGTCAGGGCACCTTCCCCGGCCCCGAACACAGCTTCTGAGATCGCCCACGGCGGCCGCCCTCGCGACGGGGCGGCCGCCGTGTGCTCCGAATGTGCTGATCCACGGCTGATGGCAGACTCGAAGGTGACATTCTTCGACCAGCAGAGGTATCGATGCCGCAACGCCGTTGGATTTCTCGTTCTGTGCTGCTCACGGCGGGTGTACTCACCGTCGCGGGGCTGACCGCGTGTGGAGGGGCGACGCCGGCTCCGACCGGCAGCGCGGGCACCACCACCTCGACCGTGGCGACGCCGACGCCCGCGGGGACCTTGGAGATCAGTCCCTCCTCCGCCGCGCAACTGTGCGACATGATCAGGCCCGAGCTGTCGAACTTCCGGGTGCAGGGCCCGACCCTCGGGAGGATCTCGCTCAACGCCATGGTGCACGACTGGGGGCTGCGCAACGGCGGCATCAACGGGCACGTGCTCGCCGACAAGGCGATGATCGACAGGGTGACCACCGAGAGCTGCCCCGACGTGCGCACCGAAGCGCTCACCGCACTCGAATTGCCCTCCCTCGCCGCGGGATTGGCATTCTGATGCGCTCTCTGTACCCCGAGATCGAACCGTTCGAGCAGGGACTGCTCGACGTCGCCGACGGCCAATCAGTGTACTGGGAGGTCAGCGGCAACCCCGACGGCAAGCCGGTGGTGTTCGTGCACGGTGGACCCGGCGGCGGCACCGGGCCGCTGCAACGGCGCTTCTTCGACCCCGCCGTGTACAAGATCGTGCTGTTCGATCAGCGCGGATGCGGAAAGTCCATGCCGCACATCGCCGATGGGGCTTCCCTGGAGACCAACACCACGCCGAACCTGATCGCCGACATGGAACTGCTGCGGGTGAGTCTCGGCATCGAGCGCTGGCAGGTTTTCGGCGGTTCGTGGGGGTCGACCCTGGGCCTGGCCTATGCGCAAGCCCACCCGCGGCGCGTGACCGAACTGGTGTTGCGTGGCATCTTCTTGTTGCGGCGCAAGGAAATCGACTGGTACTACAACGGTGCCGCGGGCAACGTCTACCCCGCCGAGTGGGCGAAGTTCCTGGCGCCCGTGCCCGTCGAGGACCGCGACGACGACCTCGTCGAGGTATACCATCGCCTGCTGCACTCCGCTGACCCGCAGGTCGCACTGGATGCGGCGGTCGCCTGGTCGACATGGGAAGGCGCGACGAGTTCGCTGCTCCCGCAACCGGATCGGGTCGCCGAAACCGCCGAGGCACGCTTCGCCCTCGCGTTCGCCCGGATCGAAAACCACTATTTCCGCCACGGTGGATTCCTCGACGAGGGACAGTTGCTACGAGACATAGATCGGATCGCCGACATCCCCGGTGTGATCGTGCAGGGCCGCCACGACATCGTGTGCCCCGCGGTGAGCGCATGGGATCTGCACACGGCGTGGCCGGCCTCGACCCTGCACATCGTCGAGGACGCCGGGCACACCGCGCACGAGCCCGGCATCACCCACCACCTGGTGGAGGCGACCGACGCGTTCGGGAAGCGAGGCTGACACCATGGCGCCCAAAGCCGGAAAAGCCGTTGTCGCGGCACTGCGCGAGGACATCGACCGGCTGTTCGCCGCCGAACCCGATGTCCGCGCCGACGCCGACGATTCGGTCCACCAGATGCGGGTGGCCACGCGCAGGCTCCGTAGCGTTCTGCGCTCCTATCGCAAGCTGTTCGATGCCGACGAAGCGGCCGCCACCGAAGCGGAACTGAAGTGGCTGGCCGACCTGCTCGGCGTAGCCCGCGACGCCGAGGTCCGCGCCGACCGGTTCACCGATCTGCTGTCGGACTTCGACGACGCCCCCACCGTGGTCACCGATTCCCTGGTCGGCGCCTCCCGCGAGGCCTACACCGAGGCCCACGCCGAGATACTGACTGCACTGGACGGCAAGCGCTACCGGCGCCTGCGCAAAGTCCTGAAAACCTGGCGCACCGATCCCCCGCTCGCCCCCGAACTCGCCCGCGACAAGGCGAAACACGTCTTCGGCCGAGTTCTACGCCGCGACCGAAAACGATTGCGCAAGTTGGTCTTCGCCGAACCCGCGGCTACCGCGGCCGACCGGGTGGAGCTTCTGCACGACATCCGCAAGGGCGCCAAACGCCTGCGCTATTCCTGCGAAGCCGCGGGCACGGTTCTCGGCTCCGACGCCACCGATCTGGGCACCCGAGCCAAACGCCTGCAATCGGTGCTGGGCGACCACCGTGACGCCGTCGAATCCCGCGCGGCGATCCTGGCCGTCGCCGCGGGCACCCGCGCCCCCGCGGCCACCGTCTACGAACTCATGGCCGACACCGAGGAGGCGGCCGCGGGCCGAGCGCTGGCCCACTACCCCGCGGCGGCGGCCTTCTGCTCTGCCACCCCGTGATTCAGCGGGTCGTCGGGGAGCTGTCGTAGGCGAAACCGATCGTCCTTGTGTCCGGATCGGCGACAGCCAACCGCACCGTGACGGTCTTGCCCTCCGGCGGCTCCCCCGCACACCGTGCGAGGACCGGCGGTTCGCTGACGAAGATCTCGGCCGGGCGCGAACCGTTGGCATCACGCAGAACCACGGCGGAGAACTCGCTGCCGACCCGTGGGGCGAGAACGGTGGCCTCGGTCAGATCGACGCATGCACGATCCACCTTGTTCGCCACCGCGTCGGTGCGCCGCATCGTCTCGGCCGCGCCCTTCAACCCGTCCACCGCCCATCGCGGGACCTCGACCCCAGCGCTGTAGGCCAGACAGATCTCGGTGGTGAACCGGTCGGCCAGCCGCCGCAGCGGTGCCGTCACGTGCGCGTAGGGCGCCCCGATCGCACTGTGCGTCAGCTGCTCCGGAGCCGGATCGTCGAGTTCTGCGAGCAGCGTATAACCGGCCCCACGCAACAACCCGGTAGCTTCCGACATGAGCACCAGCGCCGTGGGCGTATTCGCGTCGAGCCCGGCGAGCATCCGCCCCACCGGCATCTCGGCGGGCCATTCGACCCCCAGCGCCGCCGCCGTACGCCGCAACGATTCGATCGCGCTCTCCGGCGGCGGGGGCATGGTCCGCAGCAACCCGGCACCCTTGTGTTCCACCATGATTCGCGCCGCGCACATTCCGGTGAGCAGCGAGACCTGCTCGTTCCAGTCGTCGGCGGCGGTCCGCGGCTCCACCCGCAGGCGCCAGCCGTCACCGTCGGGCACCACCTCCTGCGCGGGCAACCGCAGCGAGACAGCCCCTCGAGCCAACCCCGCCTCGATCCGCAGTCGCCCGAATTCGGGCAGCGCGAGCAACGACGGCGGCAGCGCGCCCGCGTCGGCGGCGGCCTGCACCTGTGCGTAGTCGAACCGCTCCCGGGAGCGCACCAACGCGCGCGTCACCGAAAAGCTCAGCGGCACAGCCTCGTTGTCGAGTTCGATGGTCCACAATGCCGCGGGCCGGTCGACACCGGGCAGCAGGCTCGCGGCTCCCTCGGAAAGGACCGTCGGGTGGAGCGGAACAGAGCCGTCGGGCAGATAGAAGGTCTGCCCGCGCACGTCGGCCTCGGCGGCGAGCGCGCTGCCCGCCACGATCACCGCGCCGAGATCGGCGATCGCGTAGTGCAGGGTGAAGCCGGTGGAGGTGCGAGCGATATGCAGCGCCTGGTCCAGATCCAGCGCGCCGGGCGGGTCGATGGTCACCAATTCGATATCGGTCCGATCGACCCGGGTGCCCGCGAACGCGTCCACCGCGTCGCGGGCGTCGGAGACGGCCTCGGCCGGATAATCCGAGGCCAGTCCGAATTCGGAACGGATGGCGCCGAAGTCGACCGGCGCCGAGACGATCCGCTGATGAAGTTGCATTCTCGCAGACTAGCGAGTCCTACTGCAGAGCGAGCATGGTGCCGTTGAGCTGATCGAGCGGGCCGTACACCGTGAAAGTGACCCGACCGTTGGGAACGGCGGAGGACACGGTCGCAGCCGCGTCGAGCGCCTGACCGAAGGAGGCCGCCGAAGGATGCGGCAGACCGGCCACGGTCAGGCCGAATCGGGACTGATGCACCCAGGCGGTGTCAGCCGGGCTGAGGTCGACCTGGACCCCGCCGGCGAGCGGCGTCACCGCGACCGCGCTCGCCGAACCGGCACTTAGCGACGCGAAAACCGCAGCGGCTCCGGCGATCAGTGCACCGGCGACAATGGAACGAACTACCCGCATGTAAATGTGACCTGCTTCCGCGATCGAATGTATCGGGCTCGAGGATTGGCAGCGAGCCCTGCCGACGGCGATCACTCTATGACCTCGCTCACGTTCCCGGCGAGTTCCAGCGCATTTTCACCGTCTCGACACACGAACGCCGAGTCCGCGCGGGCAATTGTTACTGTGGCCCCGGCGCACTCGGCAGCTGCCGAGTTGTGCGGCACTCACGTCGATAAATGGGAGTTTACGAACGTATGTCGTGGCTGATTTTCGATTACCTGTCGCCGATCCTCGGACCTGACGCGGCCAGCTATTGGGCGAATCTACTGGCGATCAACCCCGGATAGCTCACCACCTCGATCCAGAACATGTCGCTTCCCGTCAGCCACAGGGGAAGCGGCGTGTTTCCTGGACCGCTAGCATCCCGCTGCGTGAGTAGAACTACCGCCGCCTTCGCGGCCAGCGCCACCGTCCTCGCCCTGCTTCTGGCCGGGTGCGGCGACGACTCTTCCTCCGCCGAGGCCTCCGCCCCGGCCACCACCCCCACCTTCCAGGTCGAAGCCAGCAAGGCCGGCATGTTCGTGGTGAGCTACCGCAATGCCTTCCCCAAACTGGCGCAGGGGCGTGACGACGCGGCCGTGGCCGCGGTGCTGAACCATTCCTGCTCCGACATCAAGGCGGGCAAGTCCGAGGCCGACACGATCGCCACCGTGCTCGCGGCGGCCGAGAACGGCGACACGGCCGCGACCACCGAAGAGGCCACGGCCATTTACCAGATGGCCAAGCTGATGTGCTGAGCAGCGACGAAACGAGGCGGCGGCTCCCGGTGGGAACCGCCGCCTTTCTCGTACGCGTGGGCGGGCGAGCCGGCCTGTAAGCCGGATCCTGTCCCCGATTCGCATCGGGGGGCGACCATCCATCTGGACACACCGTCGCCGGGTGCCTCGAGCGGTCCACCCGCAGGCTCGGGCGAGCAGCCCTCGAACACCTGCGCAGCCGCACCGTTGCCGATGCGACCTTCGACCTTGCTCCGGGCGGGGTTTACCTAGCCGCCCCGGTCACCCGGGGCGCTGGTGCGCTCTTACCGCACCGTTTCACCCTTACCGCACTCGCGTGCGGCGGTCTGTTCTCTGTGGCACTGTCCCGCGGGTCGCCCCGGGTTGCCGTTAACAACCGCCCTGCTCTGTGGAGTCCGGACTTTCCTCGGCACCGGGCAGCGGCACTGTTCGTGCCCGTTCCCGTCACCGCGGTCGCCCGACCGACTCGCCCGCCGGTACAGAGTACTCGCTACGGTATTGACTCATGGAACGTGTCGACGTCAGTTTCCCTTCGGGTGAGCAGCAGTGCGCCGCGTGGCTCTACCTGCCCGACGGCGCGCCTCGGCCGCGCCCGTTGGTGATCATGGGGCACGGGCTCGGGGCCACCCGTGACATGGGGTTGGATCGGTATGCGCGGCGGTTCGTCGCCGCGGGGATGGGGGTGCTGGCGTTCGACTACCGGGGTTTCGGTGCCAGTGAGGGTTCACCTCGCCAGGTACTCCATATCGCCCGTCAGCGGCAGGACTGGAAGGCCGCAATCGCCTACGCGCGCAGCATCCGGGGCTTCGACGCCACGCGGATCGCGTTGTGGGGCACCTCGTTCGGTGGTGGGCATGTGCTCGCGGTGGCGCCCGACGACGATTACCTCGCCGCGGTGGTGGCCCAGGTGCCGTTCACCAGCGGTTGGGCGTCGGCTGTGGCCAAGGGCCCGATCAGCTTGACCAAGGTCTCCGTCCTCGCCGCCACCGACCTGCTCTTCGGCCCGATCCGCCGCAAGCCCATCCGAATCCGACTGGCCGGGCGCAAACGCGCCGCCGCACTCATGAGCGCGGTGGATGTTCCGGAGGGCTACGGCAGGCTCGCCGAGGAGAGCGCGAGCTATGACCCCAAAGTCGGTGCCCGCGTGGCCTTCTCGACTCTCTTCGACGCCCCCGGCCGCCGAGCCAAGACCTTGAAGATCCCCGTCTTCTACGCCATCGCCGAAAACGACTCGATCGCCCCCGCCGGCCCCACCCACAAAGCCGCCGAGCGCACCAAACACGCTGTGGTCAAGCAGTATCCGGTCGGCCACTTCGACGTGTACTTCGACGATGTCTTCGAGCAGGTGGTGCGCGACCAGACCGACTTCCTGGTGTCGGTCCTTCGCCCCTGACTCATGCCCGACACCACGGCCGCGGCCCTGCGCGCAATGGGCGACTCGCAGCCACGCCGATGATCGACGACAAGGGGCGCAGCACCTGTACGGTGCTGCGCCCCTTGTGGTTTCGTGGGTCGATCAGATGGGCTGGAAGCCCGCGCCCACGCCGCCCGCGCGGTTGAGCACATCGAGGATCACACCGATGGGCTGGAAGTAGGCGGGCGAGTGGATCGGGTTGGCGCCGCCGGTGCAGGGGACGTCGAAGTCGACGGGACCCAGGCCGGTGAGGCGGCCCTGGTTCATGCCGACGAGACGGTCACCGACCACGACGGGGCCACCGGAATCGCCTGGCTGCGAGCAGTACTGGTTGATGGAGGTGCCTTCGAGCTCACCCCACACCACGCCGCAGCTTCGACCGCTGGTGCGGCCGTCCGAGCACACCGTGGCGCCGGGTCCCGGCGTTGCGCCGATGCCCGCGACGGTGGTCTGCCCGATGGTGCGCACCGGCAGTACTTTCGACGCATCCAGTTGCAGCACAGCGAAATCCAGATAGTCACCGTCGTCGGAGAACGCGACGGTGCCGATCACGCCCGCCTGCAGCGCCTGCTCGGCGCCGACGCGAGAACCGGTCGGCGCGCAGTGTCCCGCGGTGAGACCGACAAGGCGGCCCGCGCTGTCGTGGCCGATGGCCGTGAGCGAACAACCGGAGTTGTTGTCGAAGACGATGCCCGAAGCCGCGCCGAGCACCACGCTCGGATCGGCCGTCACGCTACCGGCGCCCGCGGACGCGGTGAGCACCCCCGCGATGGCCGCCGCAAACGCCGCCATCCGTAGAAACCTCATCAAGTACCTTTCCTGTGTGGCCGCGCATTCCGCACGCCCGAAGATCTTTCGGGCGATACGGCGTGGTCGTTACGCCGACCCTGCGCCGGGGCGACCGTACCGTGCCCGGGTGACAAGCGGCCAGCTCACAGGTAGGAGGTGTCGTTGACCAGGCGCACCGAAGCGCCACCGTCGGGATAGAACTCGGCGACACACAGCGACGCGAGGTCCAGGTGCAGGCGGTAGAGCAGCGACGGGCCGACGCCCAGCGCCAGCTGCAACAGGGTTTTGATCGGGGTGACGTGGCTGACCACCACCACGTTCCGACCCGGGTACAGCGCGACCAGATCGCGGCGCACCCCTTCGACGCGTTCGCGCACCTGATCGAAGCTCTCACCGCCGGGCGCGGGGATCGACGGGTCGCCGAGCCAGTCGCTGTGCAGCTGCGGATCGCGCTGGGCGGCTTCGGCGAAGGTGAGACCTTCCCAGTCACCGAAGTCGGTCTCGGTGAGGCCGTCGAGGATTCGCAGCGGCACCTCGAGGGCGGCCGCGGCGGCTTCGGCGGTGGACCGTGCCCGCTGTAGTGGTGAACTCACGACGGCGGCGATATCGCCTTTGGCGGCGAGCGTTTTCGCGGCGCGATCGGCTTGCTCGCGACCGAGGTCGGTCAGCGGCGGGTTACCGCGACCGGAGTAGCGGCGCTGCACCGACAGCGCGGTCTGGCCGTGACGCAGCAGCAGCAGGCGGGTCGGCTTGCCGACGGCGCCGGTCCAGCCGGGTGAAACCTTGCTCGCGTCCACCGGTTCCGACGGCTTCGGCACGGCCACTTCGTCACCGGCCGCGTATCCGGCACCGACGGCCTCGCGCACGGTCGCGGTGAGTCCGCCGTCGTCCATCGCCTCGTTCGCGAGCCGGTCGGCGTGTGAGTTCTGCGCACGGGGAATCCAGGTGAAGCTGACCCGATCGAAGCCGGCGACCAGTGCCCGCGCCTGTTCGGCGAGCGGAATCATCGAGGCGTGCTTGATCTTCCAGCGTCCCGACATCTGCTCGACGACGAGTTTGGAGTCCATCCGCACCGTGACAACCCGCGCGCCGAGTTCGGCCGACGCGGCCAAACCCGCGATGAGACCACGGTATTCGGCCACATTGTTGGTGGCGACGCCGATGAACTCTTTGCGTTCGGCGAGCACCCGCACGTGATCGGCGGCGAACACGACCGCACCGTAGCCGGCCGGACCGGGGTTGCCGCGCGAGCCACCGTCGGCTTCGACGATCACCTCGAGCATCAGCGCGCCGCTCCGGTCACAGCCCCGATTCCTTGGTGCGCACCATGATCGCGCTGCACTCCGGGCAGCGCAGGACCGCGTCGGGAGCGGCCTTGGCGATGCGCTGCATCTCGCCGCGGTCGATCTCGATCCGGCAGGCGCCGCAGCGACGCGCCTGCAGCAGGGCCGCACCGACACCGTGCGCCGCGCGCTGCTTGTCGTAGACGGCGATCAGCTCGCCGGGGAACAGGCCGATCAGCTCGGCGCGATCCTTCTCGCAACGCTGTTGCGCCACTTCGAGATCGGCCATCGCCTCGTCGCGCAGGCGTTCGGCGTCTTCGAGGTCTGCCTCGGCCTTGCTCAGCCGCGCTCCCGCGTGGTCGTGGTCGGCGAGCATCGCCTCGCGCTGCTCCATCACGGTCAGCAACTCGTCCTCGAGCACCGCGCGGCGGCGCTCCAGGCTGCCCAGTTCGTGCTGGAGCTCGGAGAGCTGCTTGGCGGCGACGGTGCCCGCGGTGAGCATGCCGCGATCGCGGTCCTCACGCTTGCGGACGGCGTCGACCTCGCCCTCGAGCTTGCGGATGTCGCGATCCAGATCGTCGATGCCGATCTCCACCGCCACGGCCGCGTCCTTGTAGCCGTTGCGCTCGGCCGCCAGCCGCGTCACTTCCTGCTGCTCGGGCAGCGCGGAACGACGATGGGCGATGCGCGTCAACTCGGCATCGACTCCTGCGAGCTGCAACAGCTTTGTCTGGACCGACGGTTCGACATTCAACGCGCACGAACTCCTACAACACAGTGGACGGATGGATCGATCA
Organism: Nocardia sp. NPDC058633; assembly: GCF_042717045.1. Taxonomy (NCBI): domain Bacteria; kingdom Bacillati; phylum Actinomycetota; class Actinomycetes; order Mycobacteriales; family Nocardiaceae; genus Nocardia; species Nocardia sp. NPDC058633. The sequence goes on along the minus strand of NZ_JBHXRA010000010.1, from coordinate 208,905 downwards.
ACCGTACCGCGCCGCAGGGTGTGATCACGCCATGACCCGAAGATGGCCGAACGAGGGAACCGAATGGGCGCAGGGCGCGTCCAAGCAGGTGTGACCACAGCGAACCCGAGAATCGACCTGGTACTTCCCCTCCGACCGCATGTCTTCGACTCCCATGCCGAACAGCGCCAACGTCAGCTGACGGTGGCGGGGTCGCTGCCCCCGGTGTGTCTCGTGCACGGGCGAGCCTCGATCGGAGACAAAAGCCAGAACCTGCGGTTCTGGGGGAAGCCGGGCGCCTACCGCCAGGAAGGTATCGGGCGGCTGCTGTGGGAGCTGCCGAAGAGTTCCCTCGGCGCGCTCGTGGTCGACTGCAACGAGCCCCTCGCGATCGTCGCGGCGCGGTGGCCGGAATGCGAGCAGTGCGCGGCGCGGGCGGACGCACGGATCAAGAAGCTGATCGTCTACTACGTGGGCAGTCTGGTGCCGCTGTTCGTCGGAGGGACGCTGATGCTGGCCCGTCCGTCCGCGTTCGCGTGGATTCTCTGCGCGGCCGGAGTCGGGGTGCTGCTGCTCGCGGTCGCGATCGGCTCCGCGGTGTTCGCGCGTACCGACCGCTACCTCGAGGCGTCACTGGCACCGGACGCGACCGCGGTCACCGTGCGCGCCCATCCCGACTTCGCCCGGGCGTGGTCCGGGCGGGTGCAGTGGTGAGTCCGCTCAGCCGCTGACCGTCCACGGGTCGGTGCGCAAGGTGCAGACGCGGGTCCGCACCGCGGGCAGGGCGGCGTTGACGAACCCTTCGGCCTGCCCGCACCAGGGGAACTCGGTGGCCCAGTGCGCGGCGTCGACGAGCGCGGGGCCGCCACGGCGCAGGTGTTCGTCGACGGGGTGGTGGCGCAGGTCAGAGGTGAGATAGGCGTCGACGCCGGCCCGGATGGCCGCGTCGAGGTAGGAATCACCGGCGCCACCGCACACGGCTACCCGGTGGACGATGCGCTCGGGATCACCGGCGGCGCGCACGCCCCAGACGGTGCGGGGCAGGCCGACGCCGACGCGGGCGGTGAATTCGGCCAGGGTTTCGGGCTGCGGGAGTTCGCCGATGCGGCCGATGCCGAGTGTGGAGGGCAGGGGTGCGCGTTCGGTGACGTGGTAGGCGGGTTCCTCGTAGGGGTGCGCGGCGCGCAGGGCGGCGAGTACGGCGAGGCGGGAAGTCGGGGGCGCGACCACCTCGACCGCGTCCTCGGTGACGGTTTCGACGGTGCCGATCGCGCCGATCGCCGGGTTCGCGCCGGCGATCGGGCGGAATCGGCCGGTCCCCGCGGTGTACCAGGCGGCTTCGCGATAGTCGCCGATCGCGCCCGCGCCCGCGGTGAACAGGGCAGACATCAGGGAAGCGGTGTGGGTCTGTGGCACCTGGATGACCCACTTGTCCACGGAGACGAGCGGTTTGGGATCCAAGGGGCCGGTGACCGTCAGGCCGACGGCCGCGGCCAGCGCGTCGGAGACGCCCGGGTCGGCGGAGTCGGCGTTGGTGTGGGCGGAGAACAGGGCACAGCCCGATCGGATCAACCGGTGCAGCAGTGCGCCTTTCGGCGTATCGGCGGCCACGGTGTCGACCCCGCGCAGCAACAGCGGATGGTGCACGACCAACGCCTGCGCGCCCCAGCCGATCGCCTCGTCGACGACATCGGCGGTCGTGTCGACCGCGAACACGACCTTGTCGACTTCCTGCGCCGGGTCACCACAGACCAGACCCACCGAATCCCACGATTCGGCCAGTCTCGGCGGGTACGCCGCGTCGAGGACCCCGATCAGTTCGGCCAGGTCGGTCACCGCCGCCTCCTTCGTCGCGTGGGAATTTTCGTCGAGGTGCTCATACGCACCGGGTGGATCGCCCGACTCTCGGGTATTCGGGGTCGAGTCACCACAGCGCCGCATTCAGCGCGTCGATCAACCGGTCGACCTCGGCTGTGCCGCGAACCGCAACGCGGAGATGGTCGGGACCGAGTCCGGGAAAGGTGTCGGCGCGGCGGACCGCGATGCCGCGGTCGGCGAGCCGTTTGCGCAGCAGGGCGCCGTCGGGAACGCGCAGCAGGAGAAAGGGCCCGGTGGCCGGGGTGTGGACGTCGAGGCCGAGCGCGGTGAGGCGGTCGATCATCGCGGCGCGGTCGGCGGCGATGCGGTGTGCGTGTCGGCGGGATTCGGCGACGGCGACGGGTTCGGCGGTGGCGATGATCGCCTCGAGCTGGAGGGTGCCCAGCGGCCAGTGCGGGCGGCCATGGGCCAGTCGGGCCAGAACCTCGGGAGCACCGAGCGCGTAGCCGCAGCGCAGACCGGCCAGCGCCCAGGTCTTGGTGAGACTGCGGAGAACGACGACATCGGGGGCCGACAGACCGGCCAACGACTCCGGTTCCGCAGCGTCGGTGGGCGCGCGCCCACCGACAACCGCGTCGGCGAAGGCTTCGTCGACCACGATGATCCGGCCGGGGCGGCGAAGTGCCCGCATCGTCGCGGCGGGATGCAGGATCGAGGTGGGGTTGGTGGGGTTGCCGACGACCACGAGGTCGGCGTCTTCGGGGACCAGGGCGGGGTCGAGGGTGTACGGACGTTCCAGGATCACCCGGGTCACCGCGACGTCTGCCTCGCGCAGTGCCAGCTCGGGCTCGGTGAAGGACGGGTGGATGACGGCGGCCAGCCGGGAGGCCAGGCGCGGCAGCATCGCGAACCCCTCGGCGGCGCCCGCCAGCAGCAGCACCTCGTCGGGTGAGCGGCCGTGGCGGGCCGCGACGGCGGTGCGGGCGGCGTGTTCGTCGTCGGCACTCGGGTAGCGGCCGAGGTCGGTGAGACGAGCGGCTAGGCGTTCGCGCAGCCATCGCGGTGGCGCGAGGCCCTGGACGTTCACCGCGAAATCGAGCATGCCGGGGCGCGCTTCCACGTCGCCGTGGTGGCGCAACATCGCGGGGTCGACGGAGTCCTCGAGCACAACTGAACACCCTACGTGGCGGCGATCGGGCGCCACGGGCGACAATGGCTGTGTGGGTCCACTACATGTCTCGTTCATTTGCACAGGCAATATCTGCCGGTCACCGATGGCCGCGAAGATGTTCGAGGCGCACCTCTATCGAGCCGGTCTCGCGAACCGGGTCCGGGTGAGCAGCGCGGGCACCGGATCGTGGCATGTCGGCGATGCGGCCGACCCGCGCACCGAGTCGACCCTGCGCCACGCCGGGTACCCCACCGAGCACGTCGCGGCCACCTTCGGTCCCGAGCACAGTGACGCCGACCTGATCGTCGCCTTGGACACCGGCCACGACCGCGAGCTCGCCCACCGCGGCGTCCCCACCGATCAGCGCAGGCTGCTGCGCAGCTTCGATCCCGCTGCCGACGGTCCGGACGTGCCGGACCCGTACTACGGCGACCAGTCCGATTTCGACCTGGTGCGCGACCAGATCGAAGCCGCTGTCCCCGGCCTGCTCGACTGGGTCCACGCCGAACTCGCCGCCCGCGACACCGCCGACGCGCAGCTGTGATGCGCAGACTCACATTCCTGCTGCGCCCCAGCTGGCTGATCCTCGCGGTGATCGTGGCGGCGTTCGCGTACCTGTGCTTCACCGTCCTCGCGCCGTGGCAGCTCGGCAAGAACGACAGCACCGAACACCGCAACCAGCTGATCGCCGACTCCGTCCGGGCAGACCCCATAGCCGTGACCGAGGTCCTCGACGACGACTCCGGCGCCCACACCGAATGGCGCAAGGTCACCGCGACCGGCGCCTTCGTCCCCGAGTCCACCGTCCTGGTCCGGCTACGCCACCTCGACGGCGCCCCCGGTTACGCGGTCCTCGCCGCCTTCCGGCTCGACGACGGTCGCACCCTGCTGGTCGACCGCGGTCTGGTCGCCTCGGTGGAGGGCACCCGCCCACCCGCGATCGCGGACCCACCGGCGGGCCCGCAACGCATCGAAGCCCGGGTGCGCGCCTCCGAAGGCGTGGTGCCCGACAAGACTCCCACCACCCAAGACGGATTCCGCCAGGTGTACACCGTCGACACCACCCAGGAATCCACCGTCCTCGGCACCCCTCTCACCCCCATCCCGACCGGCACCGACAAGGGCGGCTACCTCCAACTGGCCGCCGACCAACCCGGCGCCTTCACCCCAACCCCCCTCCCACAACTCGACGCGGGCCCCTACCTCTCGTACGGCCTGCAATGGCTCGCCTTCGGCCTGATGGCCCCCCTCGGCCTCGGCTATTTCGTGGTAGCCGAAATGCGAGCCCGCCGCCGAGACCGCGCACAGCCGGCCACCGCCGAGCCCACCCAGACCACCACCCCGGCGCCACCCACCACCGAAGCCCGCCTAGCCGACCGCTACGGCCGCAACTGACCCTCCGGGTCCCCGCGAACGCACTCAGCCACCGGGGCTCGACCCTCAGCCCTCGGTCCGTGTGACGCACGGACCCATCTCGCCGAAGCCGGCCGTCATCTGCCGCGCAGCACGGTGATCGCGGCAGCAACCGCGAGCGCCCCCACCTGCACCGCCGCCGACATACGCACCGCACGCCGCAGGTCCGCGGGCCCCGGCGTCGGCCCGTCGCCCAGCGTGGGACGCAGTTCCGTGCCGTGCCGATACTGTGTCCGGCCCCCGAGCCGGATACCGAGAGCACCGGCCATCGAGGCCTCGACAACACCGGCATTGGGACTCGGATGCCGGGCAGCATCACGCCGCCAGGCGCGCACCGACGACATCGGAGTACCGCCGACCAGCGGAGCGAGACCGGCCGTGAGTAGCCCGGTAACGCGGGCCGGGAGCAGGTTGGCGATGTCGTCGGTCCGGGCTGCGGCCCAGCCGAAGTTCTCGTAGCGCTCGTTCCGATACCCGATCATCGCGTCGAGCGTGTTCACAGCGCGGTACCCGAGCAGCCCGGGGACCCCGGCCACCGCACCCCACAGCAGCGGCGCCACCGCCGCATCCGAGGTGTTCTCGGCGATGGATTCCAGCGCGGCCCGCGCCAACCCGTCGGCATCGAGCACCGAGGGATCGCGTCCGCACAGCGACGGCAGCAACTGCCGTGCCCCGTCGATATCCCCGGCGTCGAGCCGATCCGCCATCGACCGACCCGCCCGCACCAGGCTCCGGCCCCCGAGCGCGGTCCACGTCGCCAATGCCGTGGCCGACACACCGCCCCGGGCGCCGATCACTGCGATCCCCACCACAGAACCGACCGCGACGACCTCGTGCACCACCCCGGCCCACCGATCGTCGGCATAGGTCACCTTCTCCAATGCCACTGCCGCCGAACCGAATCCGGCCACCGGATGCCCGCGCCGCGGATCGGCGAAGACCCGATCGAGCACAAATCCCAGCACCAGCCCGGCCGCCGCCGATGTCGCTTTTCGCACCGGCCGAGGGTAGCGGGCGGCGGAAATGTCACACCCGCAACCGCTGGTTCGTCATCATCGTGACGGCACTTCTAGACTCGCCGGAGCCGAGCAAGATCACACCGGAACGGGCGCACACCATGACCTCACCGCAGCCTCTCGATCAGGCCGAACTGGCCCGTCGCTTCGAGGAACATCGCCCCTACCTGCGGCGACTCGCCTACAGCACGCTCGGCAGCATCAGCGACGCAGAAGACGTGGTGCAGGACGCGTGGCTGCGACTACAACGGCAGTTCGAGGCAGGCAAGGCCGGCGAGATCGACAACCTGCGCGCCTGGCTCACCACGGTGATCGGCCGCCTCGCCCTGGATCAACTCGGGTCCGCGCGCGCTCGCCGCGAACAGTACGTCGGCGAGTGGCTGCCGGAACCGGAGGTCACTTCCTGGGACGACCCGGCCGACCGCATCTCCCAGGACGAACGCGTCACCACCGCACTGCTGGTTGTACTCGAGTCGCTCTCGCCGGCCGAACGCACCGCGTTCGTACTGCAGGACGTGTTCGGTATGACCGGCCCCGAGGTCGCCGACGTGGTCGGGCGCACGCCCGCCGCGGTGCGACAGCTCGCTTCCCGCGCGCGCAAACATGTGGAGAACGGCACCCCTCGTTTTCCCGCTTCCCCGGCCGAGCAGGAGAAGGTCGTCTCGGCGTTCGCGTTGGCCTGGCGCTCGGGTGATCTGAGTTCGCTGCTCGGCGTGCTCGACGAGAACGTGGTCCTCACCGCCGACGGCGGCGGCAAGGTGCCCGCCATCCGTCAGCCGGTGCGCGGTGCGGAGCTCATCGCCAAGATGCTGCTCGGTTGGTACAACACCGCCGATGGCTGGGGCCGGTCGGTGCTGGTCAACGGCATGCCCGGCCTGGTGGTCTTCGACGGTAAGAACGTCGGCGTCTTCTCGTTCACCATCGACGCCGGTCGGGTCGTCGCGATCAACGTCGTCCGCAACCCCGACAAACTGCGCGACGTGTCAGTCGAGGGCGCTCCGGACTGGTACCTGGGCGGCGGCGAATAGCCACCGACCGGGGTTCTCCACCACGGACGAGCACTTGTGCGATGTCGGGCGAGTGGGCATCGGCGCCCAGGTACCGACGGACCCGGTCAGGCATCGAGGGCGTACCCGTGCGCGGCCGCGACCTCGGCGGACAGCAACGTGCCGTCGACCGCCGTGAGACCTGCGGCCAGACCGGGGTCCGCGGCGCAGGCTGCGCGCCACCCCTTGTCGGCGATCACCGAGGCGAACGGCAGCGTGGCGTTGGTGAGCGCCACCGTCGACGTGTGCGGCACCGCGCCGGGCATGTTCGCGACGCAGTAGAACAGCGAATCGGCTACTCGGAACGTCGGATTCGCGTGCGTGGTCGGCCGGGTCGAGGCGAAGCACCCGCCCTGGTCGACGGCGATGTCGACGAGCACCGAGCCGGGCCGCATTCGCGCGACGAGCTCGTCGGAGACCAATTTCGGCGCCCTGGCTCCCGGCACCAGCACCGACCCGATCACCAGATCTGCCGCGAGCACAGCCTTCTCGATCTCGAGTACGTGCGAGGCGAGAGTGCCGACCCGGCCGGCGAAGCGTGCGTCGAGCGCACGCAAGCGCGCCGAATTCGTATCGAGCACGCTCACCCTGGCGCCCATCCCGACCGCGATGCTCGCCGCGTTCGTCCCCGCGACACCGCCTCCGAGCACCACCACATCAGCCGGGCGCACCCCGGGCACGCCCCCGAGCAGCACCCCGCCACCACCCATCGGCGCCATCAGGTGATAGGCCCCCACCTGGGCACTGAGCCTGCCTGCCACCTCGCTCATCGGCGCGAGCAACGGCAGTGATCCGTCGGCCCCGCGCACCGTCTCGTACGCGATGGCGACGATCCCCGAGGACAGAACGGCGTCGGTGCACTCCTTCGACGCCGCCAGATGCAGGAAGGTGAACAGCACCTGATCGCGGCGCATCAACGAATATTCCTGCGCGACAGGTTCTTTCACCTTCACCACCAGGTCCGCCCGGGCCCAGACCTGGTCGGCGTCGGCCACGATCCCAGCACCGGTGGCGCGATAGTCGTCGTCGGCGAATCCCGACCCGACACCGGCGCCCGCCTGCACGAGCACCTCGTGCCCGTGCGCGACCAGCTCGGCGGCACCCGCGGGCGTGAGCGCCACCCGGAATTCCTGCGGCTTGACCTCCGTCGGCACCCCGACGATTACGCCCGTTCGCGTCATCGGGCAAGCCTAGGACCCGTGCCGGAGCTCGACGGCCGCCTCGATCGCGTGTCGCGGCCGAGGCATCACGCGGGAGCCGGGACCGTCGGTCCGGAGGTGGATTCCGGGCCGGTCGCCGCGACGGCGGTGCGGGCATTCGACGTGACATCGCTGTCGCCGAAGCGCCTCGGGTCGGCCCGTCGATGGTCGACACCGCGCCCAACGGTCCGCCCGATCCGCGCTACCGACGCCACCGACGTGGCGTCTGTGACGGCCCACCGCGCGCGGTTGCGCGGTGGGCCGCAATAATCACGTTCATGATCATCAAGGTGAGCGGGTTCACTCCCGAGATCGACGACACTGCCTGGATCGCGCCGAACGCGACCGTGATCGGCCGGGTGCGCCTGGGCGCCGAGGTGGGTATCTGGTATTCGGCGGTGCTGCGCGGCGACCTCGAGCAGATCAGCGTTGGGGCTCGCACCAATATCCAGGACGGCAGCGTGCTGCACGCCGACCCCGGTTTCGAGCTCTCCATCGGCACCGGGGTCTCCGTGGGACACAATGCGATTCTGCACGGTTGCACCATCGGCGACGATGTTCTCGTCGGCATGGGCGCCACGGTGCTCAACGGCGCGGTGATCGGCGCGGGCAGCCTGATCGCGGCCAATGCCCTGATTCCCGAGGGCGCGCAGATTCCGCCCGGCTCGCTCGTGGCCGGCGTACCGGGCAAGGTGCGTCGCGAACTCACCCAGGCCCAGCAGGACGGGATCAAGCTCAACGCGGCGGTGTATCTGCACAATCTGACCAATCATCGCGACGCCGAGGTGTTGTGACCCGTCACACTGAGCAAGTGACCAGTAGGGAACCCTGATAGCATTTGTCCTGCGTATTGCGTGGCGATCATGAGAGCGGCGATCGGACCGGATACGCGAGGCAGGAGGTATCACGGTGGCATACGTACATTCCGGTGTGCACCGAACGGCGAGTCGGCTCAGCGTGGCCGACATCGCGGCACAGCCCGGCGGGATCGAGGCACTCCAATCCCGCGTTCACGAACTCCGTTCTCGCGGGGTACATTTCGCGGCCAACGCGATCGAGCAGGAGATGGCTGCGTTGGATCTGCCCCCACAGGGATAATGGGGTAATGCCTACCGTTTCGTCGATCCTCGCGCGGATACTCGACAAACCCGTCACCGACGGTGAGAAACTGCTCGACAGTGCGCTGTCGGCGTTTCTGGACTTCGGGATCAAACGCACGAGCATGGGCGAGATCGCCCGGCGGGCCGGCATCAGTCCGGCCACCCTCTACCGGCGTTACGAATCCAAGAACGACCTGGTCGAAGCCGTCGGTGTGCGCGAGGCGCAGCGCTATGTGACCGACATCGACGAGCGGGTGCGCGCGGTCACCGAACCCGGCGAGCAGCTCATCGAGATCTTCGTCGCTTTCGTCACCACCATCGCGGGCAACGAACTGCTGCGCCGGTTGCTGAGCACCGAGCCGGAGATCATCCTGCCCCGACTCACCACCGAGGCCGGGCCCATCCTCGCTGTCGGGCGCGCGTATCTGGCCGAGAAGCTGCGCGAGCTACAGGTCAGCGCGCCGGTGCCCGAATTCGACCCCGATCTGGTCGCCGAGGTCATGGCGCGCCTCGCCCTGTCGCTGGCACTGACCCCAGACGGACTCATCCCGCTCGACGACCCGGAGGCCGGGCGCGAGTTCGCGCGGCGCACGCTGCTACCGATGGTCGGCATCCGCGATATCCACTGAGACCCCGAAGGCGTCCGCCACCACCTCGTCGATGCCCGAGTCAGCTACTGCCACACCGTCTTCCAGCAACGCTCGCACCTTGCGCACGATCTCGCCCGCCGCTGGACCGGCGGGATCGGGCAGCGGCAGTCGCCCTACGTACTGGGTGATCCAGCGGCGTCGACCCGAGTACAGCCGGTTGCCGCAGACGGCATCGTAGAACCGCAGTCCCAGCGCCGAATTCGCCACGCCCATCAGCAGATACGCCAGATCGGTGGCCGACCGGCCCGTGCCGAGGTCGGTGAGCGAGATCCAATAGCAGTCACCGTTGACGACCGCGCCCGATCGATCGAGGGCGAATCGCGGGCGGGCACTGATGTCGGGGAACACCAATTTCGGAGCCCCCCACAGGTGCGGTCGCTGCGGGACCCAGATCTCGAACCACTGGCGGCCGCCGTCGAGCACGTACCGCCGACCCGACAGCGCCTGTTCGTGGGACCGTAGATAGGCTGCCGCGCCGGGGAATTCAGCGAGATCGATCGGGGTGCGGCGGGGTTGCCGCAGATCGTAGGGGTAGAGCACCCTCGTGCCACGCCCCGTCGCGACTCGCCACGGTTGCAGGTCGTGGTGAGTGATCAACTCCCGCAACAGTTCCGGCTCGGGCGTCGGATCCATGTGATCCCATCGGTCCGAGATGAACACCCGATCCGCCGTGGTCTTGATCCCCACTCTGATCCGCGCGACCTCCCCGAACGAGCGCCAGGTGCGATCGGCGATCCGGCCGAGCCACTGATCCACCGAGGGGCGGGACATGCGCCAGGCGGTGTCACCGTGACGTTCGGACCGGGCACTGTCGACCGGTCGCGAGTCGGCGCGCGGGGCGACCGGCGCGGTCGGCGCCGGTGCGAGAACCGCCGGTCCTTGCGCCCTCGCATCACCGGTCGCCAGCACCCCGACCTGCACCGCGAACACCCGCCCCCCGGCACCGACGCGACAGGCACGCTCGCCGGCGAGGGCGTCGAAGAGCTCGGTAGCACAGTCGGGTTCGACACCCAGCTCCTCATAGACCGAGACGTAGCGGCATTCGGGCGGGCCGGTGGCACGCAGGGCGACGGTGATCGCGGGCAGCACCGCGGCGGCGAAGAGTTTGGTGTCGCCGAGGTCGTAGAGCTCCACCGGTGTCAGTTCACCGGTGAGTATCCGACGTAGGTTGGCCCCCGCCCGAGTGGTGAGAAACCTGTTGGCACAGAGCAATCCGAGCACTCCCCCGGTGGCCAACAGTCGCGGCGCGACAGCCACGAAGGGATGGGTGAGGTCGATGCGCCCGCGTAGGCCGAACTGCTTGCTCAGCAGTTGGGCAGTCGCACCGCCCAACTGCTGGGTCCGGACATACGGCGGGTTGCTGATGATCACGTCGAACGAGCCGTCGCCCAGACGGGCGGACGCGGCCAGGAAATCGCCCGTGTGGCAGTCTATTTCGACTCCGAGCGCACCTGCCCGTCCGACGGTTTCGGCGACGGCCCGTCGATCCAGGTCATATCCGGTGAGCTGGACCGCGACATCCGGGGCGTTCGCGGCGATTTCCCGAAGCACCGCGAGCAGCAGTTCGCCGTCCCCGCAGGCCGGGTCGAGCACACGCAACATCGCGGCGGGCGGCGCGTGGCGCAGCGCCCGTCGCGCCAGGAACCGCGCGAGCTCCGGTGGCGTGTAGTGCCTGCCGTGCCGTTTGCGCTCCTGCGCGTCGCGGGCTTGCAAAGCCATGCGTTCGATTGTGCCCCGCAACTGCGGCGATGCGCGGCAGGCGCGAGTCGAGGCACCGAGCGAGAATCCCACCTGGGTGAACGAGCCGACGTGTTTCAAACAGTGGGTTGCACCACTTCGGCAGCGGTAGTGCGGGCATCGGCCGAACTGTATCGTCTGTCCAGTTTCACCCGCTGTACCGAAGTCGAGGACGATGTCGAGACTCAGCACGCCGACCGCCGCACTCACCGCCGTAGCGCTCACCGTGCTGTCGGCGTCGCTTCCGGTCGTCGCACAGGCCGACCCCGGGCACTACGCGCCGACCATGCTCGTCCTCGACGCCTCGGGATCGATGGAGCGGCCCGATCGAGGCGCCACCATGATGGATGCCGCGAAGCGGGCCGTGCGCGCGTTCGTCGCCTCGGCGCCCGCCGAATCCTCGGTCGGACTCACCACCTACGGCACCGGCACCGGCAATTCCGAGGCCGACAAAGCGGCAGGCTGCCAGGACGTGCGGGTGCTGCGGCAGCCGACGACTCTCGACAAGCCCGCCCTCACCGCCGCCGTCGACAGCATCCACGCCCGAGGCTGGACCCCGATGGGCAGCGCGCTGCGTCAGGCGGCCGACGCACTACCCGATACCGGGCCGCGATCGATCGTGCTCGTCTCCGACGGTGACGACACCTGTTCCCCGCCGGATCCGTGCGAGGTCGCCAGGGAGTTGAAGCAGCAGGGCCTGGACCTGATCGTGCACACGATCGGATTCGCCGTCGACGACAAGGCGCGCGCCCAGCTGACCTGCACGGCCCACGCCACCGGCGGCACCTACAGCGACGCCGCCGACGGCGTCGCGCTGGAACGCATGCTGCCTCGGGTGAGTTCGGCGGCGCTGCGCGATTATCACGCCACCGGCACGCCCATCACCGGCACCGACGACCACCACACCGCACCGGTGACGAAGCCGGGCCAGTACCTCGACACCCTCGGCCGAGGGCAGAAACGGTTCTACGCGGTCGATGTGCCCGCGGGCGCCACCGCCTACTTCACCGGGATCGTGTCGTTTCCGCGGGCGAAGGACGTCGCCATGACCGAGGACATGAACGCGCTGGAACTGCGCGTCTACGGCCGCGACGGCGTGGACTGCGCTATCCGCGAACGCGTACTCGAGACCAGGGCCGGTGACGGTGTCGCGCTCACCGTCGCCAAGGCATTCGAAGGAGCGGCGCAGGAACCCACCGACAGCGGCTCCGCGCAGTGCACGGGCGCGGGCCGCTACTACTTCGAGCTGAACTGGGATCTGGTATCGCAGGGCTCGCCCGCACGACTGCCGCTGGAGGTACTCGTCGGCATCGAGCCCGGGGTCACCGATCCCGGACCCGCCGCGGTGAGTACCCCCGTCACCTTCACCGATCCGGCCGGGCCCGCCCAGCCGACCAGCGGCGGCGGCTCGTTCACGACCGCCTCCACGCTGCCCGGCGGCGGCACCTACACCGACACCCTGCAATCGGGCGAGTACGTCTTCTATCGCGTGCGCCTCGACTGGGGCCAGGGGCTGGCCTATCGCGTGCGGTTCGCCGAGACCGGCGGCGCGAACAGTACCGCGGCCTCGAATGTGCAGACCACCCTGTATTCGCCGCTCGGTCGCGAAATCGACTCCGACACCACCGCCTACACCGGCAGGTCCAGCGCCGAGCTCGACCTGGCGTCGGTCCCGGTCCGCTACGCCAACCGGGACCGGCCCGAGTCGCGGATCCAACGCCAGCCGGTGGCCGGATGGCATTACATCGCGGTGAAACTCGGCCTGCCCCTGGGCGCCGACGCGATGCCGCCGACCCCGGTGCGGCTCGACGTCACCGTGTCGGGGGCGACAGAACCCGGGCCGACCTATTCCGGTGTCGACGCGCAGCCGGTCCCGGAGCAACCCGTCGCCGTGAGCGGTCCGGCGACAGTGGCCCGTCCGTGGGCCGTGTACACGTTGATCGGGGCCGCCGTGGCACTGGTCGTCGGCATCGGCGCCGCGATCTTCGTCGTCGCCCGCCGACGTGCTTGACCACCGTCGCACCGACAGCCGGATCGGTGGTCCAAGCGGGTTCCGCAGCGCTGACCCAACTGCTAAGTTAGTCTCGAAATGAGACCAGTTCTCCGCAACCCGAGGGAGCCGCGCGATGGCGCAGACCGACCACGACAGCAGTGATTTCGCCACCCTCCAGCGGCTGGCCGACGAACGCTGGACCTGCCGCCAGTTCACCTCCGAACAGGTCGACCGCGCGAAGATCGAACAGCTGCTCACCCTCGCGCAGCGCACCCCCTCCTGGTGCAACACCCAGCCGTGGCAGGTCGAGGTGACCACGGGCGAAGGCACCGACCGGTTCCGCAAAGAACTGCTCGAACACATCCGAACCACCGGCAGCACACCCGATTTCGAGTTCCCGGCCGCCTACGAGGGTGTCTACCGAGACCGTCGCCGCGCCTGCGGTTTCCAGCTCTACGACAGCGTCGGCATCGTCAAGGGCGACCACGAGAAGACAATGCGCCAGATGGTGCGCAATTTCGAATTCTTCGACGCCCCGCACGTCGCCATCGTCACCTCCGAAGCCGACCTCGGCGTCTACGGCGCCATCGACTGCGGCCTCTGGCTCGAGAACTTCCTGCTCGGCGCACAAGCCCTCGGCCTCGGCGCCGCACCCCAGGCCGCGCTGGCCTCCTACGCCCCCTTCATGCACGACTACTTCGCCATCCCCGACACCCGCAAGGTCGTGTTCGGCATCTCCTTCGGCTACCCCGACACCACCCACCCCGTCAACACCTTCCGTACCGCTCGAGCCCCCCTCGACGACCAGATCACCTGGCACAATTCCTGACCGACGGCGCGTCAGGCGGACCGCGACGCAGCGGACATGCCAGGACCGGGTGCCGGCTCCACATCGCGCGCGGTGACCTCCGCGCCGCACTCGTCGCAGGTCAGATGGGCGTGCGCCGCACCCGTGCAGCCTCGATGCCGGTACTCCACGGGCGGTCCGTCCGGCGCCATATAGGCATCGCCCCAGTCGCGGATCGCCATCAGGACGGGGTAGATCGCATGGCCCTTCTCGGTGAGCCGGTACTCCTCGTAGGCGCCGTCATCGACGGGGCGCTTCACCAAGATCTCGTGTTCGACCAGGCGATCGAGGCGGTCGTGGAGTCGGCTGCGCGAAATGCCGAGCGCGCCCTGGAACGCGTTGAACCGGCGCACTCCGGCGAAGCTGTACTTCAGGATCAGCAAGGTCCAGCGATCGCCGAAGATCACCAGCGGCCGCGTGATCGAGCACGGGACGTCTGCGAGTTCCTCATAGCGCACCCTGCCATTATGCGCGTGGATGCCCGCGGGGCGACCGTCGAGCCGGAAGTCGCACCCGGCGCCGCGCCGAGACCTAGAGCACGACCGGCCTGCCCACCGGAAGGCGCCGGTACATCCCGTCGCCGGGGAATATCGCGCTCATCTGGTCGGTCAGCGCCTTGCCCGCGTCGATGAGGTCTCCGTCGTGGATCGGGACGATGACGCTGGGCCGCAGTGCCGCCACGTAGTCGACGGCATCGGCGAACCGCATCCACGGCCCGCTCACCGGCAGCAACAGCACCTCGACATCGTGGTCGGCACGCATAGCCGGGAACGCGTCACCGGGGTGCAGGATGCGGCCGTCGATCAGATACGCGATGTTCACCGACGACGGGAGCGTGTGGTAGATCTCGGCGTGCTCGCCGACCACGGCCACTACCGGCAAGCCCGCGGCCTCGAACGTCTCGTCGTCGCCGACCACGCGGATCTGGTCCGCCGCGGCGCCCGCATCGGCGAGTTGGGCGGCGACCTCGGCGCACACCCACGCACGGCACGCCGGATTCGCCGCCAGCGCCGGGGCCAACCGCTCGACATCGACATGGTCCTGATGGTCGTGCGTGATCAGGAACGCGCTGACATCGTCGAACGCGGCGGCGGGCGCGAACGCTCCCGGGTCGATGACGAGCGACTGACCGTCGCGCTCGAGGCGCACCGTGGAATGCCCGAAGGAAGTGACCGCGATCTGTGCCATTCTCGCTCTCCCAGTTCTGCTGACCGTCGACGGATGCCAGACCAGTGGATCACGACGAACAGCCGTCGCACGACCGCCGGGCCGAGCGGCACCCTCGAAACTCGTCGCAGAACAGCGTCGGGCCCCGGGAGATTTCCCGGGGCCCGAAGCATGCGCTGTTTCGATTCAGATCACAGCGGGATGTTCTTGTGGTGGCTCTTGCGAGCGGGTGCCGAGGCCAGGGCCGCGGCGATGATGCTGCGGGTCTTGGCGGGGTCGATGACCTCGTCGACGACGCCGATGGCCACGGCGCGTTCGACACCGCCCGCGAGCTGTTCGTGTTCGGCGGTGAGCCGTTCGTGCAGGGCTTCGCGCTCGGATTCGGGGGCCGCGGCGAGTGCCTTCTTGTGCAGGATGCCGACCGCGGCTTTGGCGCCCATGACCGCGACTTCGGAGCCGGGCCAGGCGTAGACGGCGGTGGCGCCGAGGGAGCGAGCGTTCATCGCGATGTAGGCGCCGCCGTAGATCTTGCGGGTCACCAGGGTCACGCGGGGAACGCGGGCTTCGGCGAAGGCGTGCAGCAGCTTCGCGCCGCGACGAACCACGCCCTCGAGTTCCTGGCCGACGCCGGGCAGGTAACCGGGGACATCGGTGACCACGATCAGCGGGATGCCGAACGCATCGCACAGACGCACGAAACGGGAAGCCTTCTCGGCGCTTTCGGAGTTGAGGCAGCCGCCGAGACGCAGCGGATTGTTGGCCAGTACCCCGACGGTGCGACCGCCGAGCCGACCCAGACCGGTGACCATGCTGCGGGCGTAACCGCCTTGGAGTTCCTCGAACGAGGACTCACCGTCGACGTTGTCGAGCAGCTCGTGCACGATCGGCTTCACGTCGTAGGCGCGCTTGGCCGACTCCGGCAGCATCGCCTTGAGGTCGACATCGCCGTGCGCGGCCGCGACCAAGTCGAACTCGCCCTGCTCGGCGAACATCGACACCAGTCGGCGCGCGCGGTGCATGGCGTCGGCCTCGTCGTCGGCGGCGATATGGCAGACGCCGGACTTCTTGAAGTGTGTGGTGGGACCACCGAGGGTCTCCATGTCGACGTTCTCGCCGGTCACCGAGCGCACGACGTCGGGTCCGGTGACGAACACACGGCCCTCGGGCGCCATGATGACCACGTCGGTCAGCGCGGGTCCATATGCGGCGCCACCGGCGGCGAAGCCGAGCACCACCGAGATCTGGGGCACCAGGCCCGACGCGCGAACCATGGCCTCGAAGACCAGGCCCACCGCGTGCAGCGCCTCGACGCCCTCGGCCAGGCGGGCACCACCGGAGTGCCACAGCCCGACGACGGGAATGCCGGATTCGATCGCGGTGTCGATCGCATCGACGATGTGCCTGCAGCCCTCGACGCCCATCGCGCCACCCATCACGGTGGCGTCGGAGCAGTAGGCCACGGTGCGGACACCGTCGACCTCGCCGATCGCGGCGAGCACGCCGGAGCGGTCACGCGGATGCAGCGGCAGGACGGTGCCGGGGTCGAAGAAACGTTGGAGCCGACCCAGTGGGTCGCGCGGATCGGTGGTGGTGTCTTGAAACGCGGGAGCAATGATGGTCATCGCGCTCACTCCTTCGAAAAGATTGCCGCGGCGGCGGCTGCTGTGGCGAACCGCCGGTGGGGGTCGAACCATTCAGTTGGCACGACCCCCAACCGGGGATCGGATGTGCAGTCGGCGGCGTTTACGCCCGACCGAAGGCGAGCGCGACGTTGTGCCCACCGAAACCGAAGGAATTGTTGATCGCGTACTCGATTTCCTGGCGACGGGCTTCCCCGTGCACCACATCGAGATCGATCTCCGGATCCTGGTTGTCCAGGTTCAGTGTCGGCGGAACAATGCCGTCCCGGATCGCGAGCACCGTGAGGATCGACTCGAGGGCGCCGACGGCACCGATCGAGTGACCCAGTGCCGACTTCGGCGCGTACACCGAAGCGTGCTTGCCGATCGCCTTGTGGATCGCGTTCGCTTCGGCGGAGTCACCGATGGGCGTCGCGGTCGCGTGGGCGTTGATGTGGGTGATGTCGCTGCGGGTCAGACCGGCGGTCTGCATCGCGCGCGTCATCGCCCTGGCCGCACCGGTGCCCTCGGGATCGGGAGCGACCAGGTGGAAGCCGTCGGACGTGATACCGGCACCCAGCAGACGAGCGTGGATGGTGGCACCGCGCGCCTTGGCGTGCTCTTCGGTCTCGACGACCATGAGCGCGCCGGCCTCACCGAACACGAAACCGTCGCGATCCTTGTCGAAGGGACGCGAAGCACCCTTCGGATCGTCGTTGCGGGTACTCATCGCGCGCATCATGGAGAACGCCGCGATCGGCACCGAGTCGATGAAGCCCTCGACACCACCGGTGACGACGATGTCGGCGTCACCCATCACGATCATCCGCCACGCGTTGGCGATGGCCTCCGAACCCGACGAGCACGCCGAGACCGGAGTGACCACTCCCGCCCTGGCCTTCAGCTCGAGACCGACGACCGCCGACGGACCGTTCGGCATGACCATCTGAACAGCCAGCGGCGAGATCTTGCGATAGCCACCGTTCTTCAGCTTGTCGACCGAGTCGATCAGGGCGTCGCCGCCGCCGAGTCCGGTGCCGATCGCGACGCCGAGACGGTCGTTGTCGACCTCAGGGCTGCCCGCGTTCTTCCACACCTCACGACCGAGAACGGTCGCCAGGCGCTCGACATACGCCATGCGGCGGATCTCGACCCGGCTCAACAGCGTGTCGGGGCTGACCTTCAGGTGACCGCCGATTCGCACCGGCAGGTCGTATTCCTCGATGAAGGAATCCTCGAGAACGTCGATTCCGCTCTCACCGTTGAGGAGTCCCTTCCACGTCGCATCGACATCACCAGCGATCGACGTGGTCGCCGCCATCGACGTGACGACGACGTTGGGGAAGTTCCCGTTCAAAGTACTGGGAGCAGGAGTGGTCAAAGTTCGGCCCTACTCGCCGGCGCTGTCGAACTTGGCCTTGAGCTCGGCGGCGACGTCGGCGTTCTCGGCCTCGAGCTTCTGGACGTAAGCGACGGAGTCACCGACAGTCTTCAGGCTGGCCAGATCCTCGTCGGGGATCTTGACGCCGTACTTGTCTTCCATCTGCACAGCGATCTCGACCATGGACAGCGAGTCGATGTCCAGGTCGTCGACGAAGGACTTCTCGAGCGTCACCTCGGAGGGTTCGATACCCGTAACCTCTTCGATGATCTTGCCGAGTTCTTCGACGATCTGTTCCTGGGTCAGAGCGGCCACTTTGGTGGCTCCCTTCTTGTTTCTATTTGTAGGGTCGTGAACGGCCTGCACTTCGCTGTGCATCGGCCGCCGGGGGAAAGCTAGCCCGAGGTGGTCAGTTCGGCCAACGCGGGGAGGTCTTCGGGGGTCTTGAGGGCCAGATTGGGCGTGCCCTTCAATTCCCGCTTGGCAATGCCGACCAGCGTGCCTGCCGGGGGCAGTTCGACCACGGCCGAGACGGCCGCGGTGCGAATGGTCTCGTTGCACAGGTCCCAGCGCACGGGGCGAGTGACCTGGGCGGCAAGTTTTTCGATCGCGTCGGCGGCCGAGGTGACCGGTCGTCCGTCGAAGTTCGACAGCAGCGTCCGGATCGGGTCGCTGGGCGAGATCTGGGCGATGGCATCGGCGACAGCTTCCTGTGCCGGGGCCATGAAGACGGTGTGGAAGGCACCGGCGACGGGCAACGCGCGGACCCGTGCCTTCTCCGGCGGGTTCGCGGCGAGCTCCGCCAGAGCTTCCAGGCGGCCCGCTGCCACGATCTGGCCTACCGCGTTGCGGTTGGCCGGGACGAGATCGAGTTCGGCGAGCCGTGCGAGCACGGTGGCCTCATCGCCACCGAGCACCGCGGACATGCCGGTCGGCTCCAGCGCACAGGCCTTGGCCATCTCCCGGCCGCGAATGGCGGCGAGGGCGACTGCCTCGTCGGCGGTGATGACACCGGCGACAGCGGCTGCGGCGAATTCGCCGACCGAGTGTCCGGCGACGACTGTATCCGCCGGAATCGACCCGGGGGCGATTTCGGCGAACGCGAGCAGTGCGGCAGCGACCACGAGCGGCTGCGTCACCGCGGTGTCGACGATCTCCTCGGCCGTCGCGGTGGTACCGAGACGGACCAGGTCGAGGCCCGCGGCCTTCGACCAGAGCTCGAGGCGATCAGTCGCACCGGGAAGTGCGAGCCACGGCGTGAGCATGCCGGGTGTCTGGGACCCCTGTCCAGGGGTGAGCAACGCGATCACCCCCTAAGACAACACTGTGACCCCCGCCGCAAGAGATGTCGGCGCGAATGAAGCTTTCCGATCGCTTTTGTAGGGGTCCCACAAAATCCGAGGTGGGGTGTCGGGATCGACCGATTCACCGATCCCGTTACAGGGGGTCGTTGGCCAATGGGATGGACGGGGTTTCTGTGACGGGAGGAGACGATTCGTTATGCGTTCGTGTCAAACGGCCCACTGTGGCTGCGATTCGGAGCACATACGCGTCGCGAGGATTCATCGGATCACGGCCGGTGACTTCGCCGATTCGTTTGAGTCGGTACCGAACGGTATTTGGATGGACGTACAGCTGCCGAGCGCAAGTTTCTACTGCTCCGCCACAATCCAGATACGCGTCGAGTGTGTCGGATAACGAAGATCCGGCAGCAGCCAACGGGAGCACAAGATACTCGTTCAACGCCTCTATCGCAGCTCTATCGCCCAGCAACGCGCGTTCGGGCAACAACTCCGTGGCGTGAACGGGTCTTGGCGCCCCCCGCCAGCCGACGACGGCCTCCATCCCCGCCAACGCCTCGATCGCCGACGCGTGCGCGGCGCCGAGCGTGCGCATCGTCGGGCCGATCACCACCGGGCCGTCGGAGAACACCTCGGCCAGCAGATCGGTGAGGAACGGCGAGCCGATGCCCGACTCCCCCAGGTGCCCGCTGACCACCATGACCAGTCGCGCACCCTGCACCACCGCCAGCGCGGCCCTGCCGTGCTTGGTCGCGATGGTGTGCACCACGCCGACCGTCGACACACCCTGATCCAGCGGGGGCGTGCCGACCAGCACCGTGGCGGGCGCCGTGGCGTCCCAGTTCAACGTGGCGGCCCGGGAAAGCATGTCCGGACCCGTGTCGCCCCGGACCACCGCGTCGACCACCAGGGCCTCCAGGCGGGTATCCCACGCACCGCGCGACTCCGCGGCGCTGGCGTACACCGAGGCGGCCGCGAAGCCGAGCTCACGCCCGTATCGCAGCACCGCCTCGGTGAGCGCCACCAGCTGGCGATCGTTGCGCGCCAGCGCGGGCAGCCACTGTTCGAAGAAGTCCATGGCCACCCGCACCATGTCCACGGTCTGGCGCAGCGTGAGCCGCCGCGCCAGATCCTGCGGAATCACCTGGAACGCGTCCAGGCTGAAGCGGATATCAGAGTCGGGATCCTGCAACCACTCCAGGAAGTTCACAACCGCCGTCTGCACCAGCATCTGCACGCCCGCGCGCTGCGCTGCGTCCAGATCGGCGAAGAACGGCAGCCGATCCTGCATCGACCCCACCGCCTCGGTGGACAGCCGACCCGAGAACTGCTTGACCCGCTTGAGCAGCGTGTCGGGCAGCGGATCACGGGTCTGCCGGTTCGGGGACAGTGCCCCCGTCGGCAGATAGACCTCGTGTTCGCTGGTGCCCTCGGTGATCCGACGGGGCCGCGGCGGTTTGCGCTCCACAGTCCAATAGTCCGCTACGCGAGTTCCTCTGCCGCGTCCGCACTCGGCTTCGGCGCGGCGGCCACGCTGTCGATGCCGTATTTCGCGGCCGCTTCCACCGCCTTGGCCTTGTCGAACGTGCCGTCGCGCACGAGCCCTTCGAGCGCCGCGACCACGATCGACTGCGCGTCGACGTTGAACACCCGGCGCGCGGCCGTGCGGGTGTCGGAGAAGCCGAACCCGTCGGTGCCGAGGGTGATGTAGTCGCCGGGCACCCACTGCCGGATCTGGTCGGGCACCGCGCGCATCCAGTCCGTGGCGGCGACCACCGGTCCACGCGCGGCCGAGAGCGCCTGGGTGACGTAGGCCGAGCCCGGATCGGAATCGGGATGCTTGAGCGCGGTGATCTCCTTGTCGAGTGCCTCCCGGCGCAGCTCGCCGAACGAGGTCACCGACCACACATCCGCGGCCACACCCCACTCCTGGGCCAGCATCTCCTGCGCGCGCAGACCGTCGGGCACGGTCACCCCGGAGACCAGGATCTGGGCGCGAACCTCACCCTCACCACCGCGCTGGTACAGGTACAGGCCTTTGAGCAGACCGGCCACGTCGAGGTCGTCGGGCTCGGCCGGCTGCTGGTAGGGCTCGTTGTACAAGGTGATGTAGTAGAAGATGTTCTCCCCGCCGAACGTGCCCACCGCGGGCACGTCGGTGCCGGGCAGCAGACCGGCCGGGGCCTCGCCGCCGCCGTACATCCGGCGCAGACCGTCGCGCATGATGTGCGCGATCTCGAACGAGAACGCCGGATCGTAGGTGACCACCGCCGGATTGGTGGACGCCAGCAGCAGCGAATGCCCGTCGTTGTGCTGCAGGCCCTCACCGGTGAGCGTGGTGCGGCCCGCCGTGGCGCCGAGCACGAACCCACGCGCCAGCTGATCGGCCGCGGCCCAGAAGCTGTCGCCGGTGCGCTGGAAACCGAACATCGAATAGAAGATGTAGAGCGGGATCATCGGCTCGCCGTGGGTGGCGTAGGAGGTGGCGACCGCGGTGAACGACGCGGTGGAGCCGGCTTCGTTGATGCCCTCGTGCAGGATCTGGCCGACCGCGCTCTCCTTGTAGGCGAGCATCAGTTCCGCGTCGACCGAGGTGTAGAGCTGGCCGTTGCGGTTGTAGATCTTCAGCGTCGGGAACCACGAGTCCATGCCGAAGGTGCGGGCCTCGTCGGGAATGATCGGCACGATGCGCTTGCCGATCTCCTTGTCGCGCAACAGCTCCTTGACCAGGCGAACCAGCGCCATCGTGGTGGCGACCTTCTGCTTGCCCGAACCCTTGCGCACCGAGCGATAGGCCTCGTCGCCCGGTAGCTTCAGCGGCTTGGCGGGCGAACGACGCTCCGGCACGAAACCGCCGAGCGACTTGCGCCGGGCCAGCATGTACTCGATCGCCGGATCGTCCATGCCGGGGTGGTAGTACGGCGGCAGGTACGGGTCCTTCTCGAGCTCGGCATCGCTGACCGGGATGCGCTGCAGATCGCGGAAGTCCTTGAGGTCCTGCAGCGCCAGCTTCTTCATCTGATGGGTGGCGTTGCGGCCCTCGAAGTGCTTGCCGAGGGTGTAGCCCTTGATCGTCTTGGCCAGGATCACCGTCGGCTGGCCCTTGTGCGCCATCGCCGCCGAGTAGGCCGCGTAGACCTTGCGGTAGTCGTGGCCGCCGCGCTTGAGATTCCAGATCTCACTGTCGGACATGTTCTGGACCAGCGCCTTGGTGCGCGGGTCACGGCCGAAGAAGTGGTCGCGCACGTAGGCGCCGTCGTTGGCCTTGTAGGTCTGGTAGTCACCGTCGGGGGTGGAGTTCATCAGGTTCACCAGCGCGCCGTCGCGGTCGGCGCCCAGCAGCGCGTCCCACTCGCGACCCCAGACGACCTTGATCACGTTCCAGCCGGCGCCGCGGAAGAACGACTCCAACTCCTGGATGATCTTGCCGTTGCCGCGCACCGGGCCGTCGAGCCGCTGCAGGTTGCAGTTGATCACGAAGGTGAGGTTGTCGAGCGCCTCGTTGGCCGCCACCTGGATCAAGCCGCGCGACTCGGGTTCGTCCATCTCGCCGTCGCCGAGGAACGCCCAGACGTGCTGGTCGGAGGCGTCCTTGATGCCGCGATCGGTGAGGTAGTGGTTGAACCTGGCCTGGTAGATCGCGTTCATCGGGCCGAGGCCCATCGACACCGTCGGGAATTCCCAGAAGTCCGGCATCAGCCGCGGGTGTGGGTAGGACGGCAGTCCCTTGCCCAGGCCGCCATGGCTGTATTCCTGACGGAATCCGTCGAGGCGGTCCGTGCTCAGGCGACCCTCGAGGAAACCGCGCGCGTAGATGCCGGGCGAGGCGTGGCCCTGGATGTAGACGTGGTCGCCGCCGCCGGGATGGTCCTTGCCGCGGAAGAAGTGGTTGAAGCCCACCTCGTAGAGCGCCGCCGAGGACGCGTAGGTCGAGATATGTCCGCCGACACCGATTCCCGGACGCTGCGCGCGATGCACCATGATCGCGGCATTCCACCGGATCCAGGCGCGGAAGCGGCGCTCGACTTCCTCGTCACCGGGGAACCACGGTTCGTTCTCGGTGGGAATCGTGTTGACGTAGTCGGTGGAGGTGAGCGCCGGAATCGAGACACGGCGTTCGCCCGCGCGCTCGAGCAGGCGCAACATCAGGTACCGGGCGCGGCCCGGGCCTTCCCGGTCGAGCATGTGGTCGAAGGATTCCAGCCATTCGCTGGTCTCCTCCGGGTCGATATCCGGTAGGTACGACGCCACTCCTTCGCGAATGACCCGCACCCGTTCACCGGTGGGTTTGGTGGTGGATTCACCGCCCGCGGTGGGAGTCTCGACGGGATCGTTGGAAGCTGCAGAGTGGATCAGGTCGGTCAAATCTGCTCCTCGTGATGGGGGCGGAACTGCTTGGTCGGCGTCGCTGTCCCCGGGCCTGCCCGCTTGGTGTGCGGACCACCCGTGACGAAAGGTTCGGGTGCACCCCCATCCTTACCGAAACGGCTGCCCAGGTCATCACCCCAGCGGGAATACCATTAGGTAGGTTCTGCGGGGAAAGACGAATCGCGCACGTGATCGAGAGGGAACGCCGAACGATGAGGGTGCTGCACGCGCGCCGGCTGGGGCTGATCTGTGCCGTTGTCGCCGTGACCGCGGGCTCGGTGGTGGCGGGTTGCGCCGAGCAGATCCCCGGCACACCGACGACCGACGCGGCCGAGGTGGCCGCCTACAAGACCGCGGCCGCCGCGTCGTCGTCGGCAGCCGCGTCCTCGCGCGCCGCGGCCGCGCGCGAACGGGCGATCACCGACAACTGTGGACAATTCGCCACCACCACCGGCGCCGGGGTCACCGCCTACAACGACTTCGTGTCCGCGCACGACGCCAACGCCCCCGACTACGCCGCCAAGCGCGAGTCCGCGGCCACCACTCTCGACAACGCGGCGACCAAAGTCGAGGCGGGCATCGTCACCGCGGCAGGCGCGTTGCCGACCGAGTTGGCCGACAAGTTCACCGCCTATGTCGTCGCGGCGCGCGAGCTGGCGGCGCAAACCAGAAAGATGACCTACAACTCACCTGTCGGCAAGCTCAACGAAGCCAGCCGAGCGATCAACCAGGCTCGCACCGCAGTCCACGACGCCTGTTGAGGCGGTCGATTCAACCCTTCCGACACGCGGCGTACGGTCCCAATTCATCCGATCAGCTTGCGCTACGGCCGATAACCATGTTCGCTTGCACCTATCTTACTGTCGGCAGTTTAGGGAGGACACCACCGTGGTCGCCGCGGCGGACGCGCAGAACTACGCTCAGAAGCTTGGCATTTCTCACGGCTTGGTTGTTCAGGAATTGGGCTGGGACGAGGACACCGACGACGCATTGCGCGCCGAGATCGAGGAGGTCAGCGGCGGCGAAATGGTCGACGAAGACTCCGACGAGGTCGTCGACGCCGTCCTGCTCTGGTGGCGAGAAGGTGACGGCGATCTCGCCGACGAGCTGATGGATGCCATCAGCCCGCTGGCCGATGAAGGCTTCATCTGGGTCCTCACCCCCAAAACCGGGCAATCAGGCCATGTCGATCCGAGCGAGATCGCCGAAGCCGCACCCACGGCCGGCCTGACCCAGACATCCACCATCAGCCTCGGCGGTTGGACGGGCTCACGCCTCGTTCAGCCGAAGGCACCATCGAAACAGCGCTGAATCCGCCGTTCGCTAGGGTCTCAGTTGGGCTCGTATGCCCGGCTGGGACCCGACACGACGGAGGATTCGTAGTATGCCGCTAGAGGTTGGCACTCTCGCGCCGGATTTCACGCTCAAGGACCAGAACAACCAGCCCGTCACCCTGTCGGACTATCGCGGCAAGAAAAACGTGCTGCTGGTGTTCTATCCGCTCGCCTTCACCGGCATCTGCCAGGGCGAGCTGTGCAAGGTTCGCGACGAGCTGCCCAAGTTCCAGAACGACGACGCCGAGATCATCGCGATCTCCGTCGGCCCCCCACCCACCCACAAGATCTGGGCCGCGGAACAGGGCTACCTGTTCCCCATGCTGTCGGATTTCTGGCCGCACGGTGCCGTCACCCAGTCCTACGACGTCTTCAACGAGAAGTCCGGTTACCCCAACCGCGGAACCTTCGTCGTCGACAAGTCCGGCTACATCACCTTCGCGGAGATGAACGGCCCCGGACAAGCCCGTGACCAGGCGGCTTGGGAGAAAGCGCTAGCCGCGCTAGATTCATAACCCGACACCGCCGGTTCTCCCCGGCGGTGCCAGGGCGTATAGCTCAGCGGTAGAGCACTGGTTTTACACACCAGCGGTCGGGGGTTCGATCCCCTCTGCGCCCACCTATGAACGGCAGGAAATAGTCCTAGCCACCTGTTCCCGCCCCGCCCCCGATTCGGGATCACCGGGCGAACTCTCCAAGAACTCACCAACGGCGGCCGGTCAGATCACCCGCCAACGGCCGGTTTCTGCTCGGCGAACAGTGCTGCCGCTTCCATCGCCTCGTCGTCGGCGCGCGTAGCAGCGCAGCAGGATAGCCGGACCGTGGCCGAGCCACTTCGCCGCCGGTGCGACCGACACCCCGGAGTCGAGCAGGATGGTCGCCGCGGTGTGCCGAGCATCGTGCAGCCGGGTCACGGGAACGCCCGCAGCCTTCGCCTGCCGCTGGAACCAGTCGGTGAACCACTCCGGCCGGATCGGTTTACCGTCCTCGCTCACGGTGACCAACCGCTCATCCTGCCAGCCAGGGCGGCATCGCCGGCTTGGCCGTTCACGCGCCGGGCGGGCGAACTGCCGACTCAGCAGTCAGCGTGTCATTGCGGTGAGAGTTCCTCAGCCCACCGGACCGTAACTACCTCCCGCGTTCGATCCCGCGTTCCTTCCCTCGTTCAGGTCCTTGACGGGCCCGCGATTTGCCCTCGGGATGCCGCTCGCGTTGCCGCACCCGCTCCCGCTCCAACTCCTCTCGTTGCCGCTCCAACTCCTCACGCGACACCGCTACCCCCGCCGACGATCTGCCCTTGTCCACCAACAACCGAACCTGCACCGTCTCAAGGCTTGTGCCGCGCTCGACCATCTGAATCTGCTTCGCCAGCGCCACCTCCTGACTCGCCTTGTCCACCCACCGAACCCCATCGCTGACCTCGACGACCATGGCGTTCGCTTGATCATCCGACCGTGCCATCCCCCGAGCGATCGCATCCACAACCTGCGCGTCGATACCCTTATCTGCCAGGCCTTTCGCGTCCATCTGCAACACCTGCGCTAGTCCTTGCATCCGGGCTCGGCGCTTGGCGTCATCGAGTCGGTCCCATCCGCGGGGCTGTGCTTGCTCACGGGCGGCCTTCGCCAACTGCTTGTTGTAGGCGTCGGCGACGCGGGCCATCATCTCCCGGTTCTCTCGCTCGCGTGCCTCCCGCGCTTGGACCTGGCGGGCCTGCTCCAGTTCGCGTGCCTCCCGCTCCCGAACGGTCTGCTCCGCGCCCTTCACATGCTCGACCGTCAAGCCCTGGCCGGGAGCGTCACGCTGCTGGGCGAGTACGACTTCGGCGACCTCACGATGCATCGGCGTCGGCAATACCAGACCGGCCAACACCTCCCGCTCCAACACGGCGCGGTCCTTGCTGTCGCGCTGGTGCATCAGGTGCAACATGCCGCCCATCGCGCGCGCCATCTCGGGATCGAGCCCCGGCGCGTCCAGTTGTTTCACGGGGGCCTTGGCAGGCAACTGCGCACGTACAGCGGTCACCGCGGACAACACGATCTCCCGGTCAACCCGCGCGACCTGCTGCCACAACACCTGCGCGCGTTGGTCGCGTTGCTGGGCTTGTACCTGCTCGACGATCTGCGATTCCTTCAACCGCAACTGCGACGCTTCGCGTGCAGCTTTGTCGACACGCTGGGTGAACACTTTGTCGGCCTCTACCAGGTAGGCCAGATCATCGCGGGCCTGGACTAACGCCTCCAACCCGATTGGGTTGCCTCTCTCTTTCGCCATCTCGATCTCGCGGGTGAACTGCTCCAGCGCGCGCGGCACGGTCCTCAACTCGGGAGAGTCACGCACCTTCTCGATCAGGTGGCCGAGCTTCTCGACCGTTTTTGCGCGCGCGATCGGGCGCCCCGCCTCCACAGCCCGGATGAATTCCGGCTCCGACATCTCGATGACGACGAATTTGCCGGGAAAATCCTTCGCGAGCTGCTGGGCTTCGCGCATCACCTCTGGATGCGGGGGACGTGACTCACGAATGATGTACTCGCTGCGGTCCTGCGTCAGGCCCTTCGCGAGGAGTTCGCGTTCCTTGTAGAGCTGCCGCAGCCCTTCCTTCTTGCTGACCCACCCGGCCTTGAATTCGGTGGTGGTGCCAACGATCTCCACCCCGGCGACCCGGACGACTTGCGCGGCGTCGTGCCTGCGAGGACCCAACGTCGTGGGTTGCGGGTGCTCGTGCCGCCACCCTTGCGCCTCTGTGCGGCCCTGGAGGTGCTGGTGGCCGTGCATCATCATGTCGTGCAGTAGCTTGCGGTCGCCCCACAGCTCGACCTGACGTTCCCAGTCCAGCGGGCCACGGATCTTCTCGACCTGGGTGGCGGCTTCTGCGATCTTCGCCTGCACATATGCCTTGTGCCCCGCGTCACCGGCCTCAGTGAGACCGTGGTCTGTACGGGGGACTACATCACGCGGCGGCTCGGCGCCGGGTACGGGGTCAGTCACCGTGCGCCCCCGTCACCGGGGACGGGGACCGGGCTACACCACGGAGCGGGTCGCGGCCTCGCGGGTCCAGGCGACGAGCCGGTCACGTTCGCGCACCAGCTCGCCGGCATTCCGGTAGAGAATGATCTTGCGGATCGACAGGCCAGGGTCAGTCCAGAACGTGTGGCCCGGAAGTTCGATCGCGGGGCCGATCGGGAGTGATTCGTACAGCTTGACCCACACCCAGTGGCCCTCGCCCATGGTGCGCAGGTAGATGTGGCCGATGCCGCGGGCGCACAGTGCGAGGTAGGCCATTTCCTCCGGTGTGGCGTCCTCTCCGATATGAGGGAAACGAGCCAAGGCCGCGTCCTCGATCGCGGACAGCCCTGCATCGGTCCACGGGTCATCCAGATCGGCCAAGCCGGGAACCACACTGACGAGCTCGGCGAGGTCGTCGGCCTCGCGTTTCTGCCACGCCCGGAATTCCGGTGACCGCTGCTGTTTGGCCAGGCGTCGGATCTCGATCTCTGAGTACGGTCGGTCTTCGCCCACGATGCCCTCCCGGCATGCTTGGTGTGCTGTCGATCCGTGCAGGTTGCCAGCATATCCAGAGTCCTTCGGTGAAACGGGCAGTCCCCGGAATGTCAGGCGCCGCCGACCTACTTCGGGCCTGTGCGCGCCGACTGCCCTCGCTCTGGCAAGGTCGGGCAGCCGACGCGCGCAGGGTTCTATCCGTGACGCTCGGGTGTGCACCCCCAGGCCGTCACGCTCATCCCCGGGCCGGGGTAGTCAGAGGTCCGCCGCTGGGGCGCGGCTGTTCTAGCGCGATCACAACATGAGCGACGTCGACGGTTATGGCACCACCGTCGCGTGCAATGCGCTCGGCGACCTCGAGGAGGCGTTGCAGGGCAAGCGAATACAGCGGGTCGACGTCGATCACGATGGGCTCGCCGAGCACGGCGAGAGCGGCAGCAGCGGAGGTGAACAAGTCGCCGCCGTCCTGGCCCTCATCGACCGGGCCGACTGCGAACACCGGCCCGACCTCGCCGCGGTCATCGATGGGCGCCCATGATCGGTCCTCACTGTGCAGCCGGCCCGCAACCTGGCGCGTGTGGGCGCCGACGATGCGTGACGCGGCGTGCGCTTCGGCCATTGCTTCGGTGACTGCGTGGCGCGCGCGATCGAGTTCAGTACCCGGCACGACGGTCCAACCGCATCACGCCCGCGCCAACGAGCACGTTGACGGCGGCCATCTTGCGCGGACAGGTAGTGCGGTCACATCCACGGTGCACCTGCATCATCCGGTGCGCCTGGTATGGCGTGAACATCTTCGCCGGTGCCGAGTGGACGATCACCGTGGTTCGGCCGGTCTGCTCGTCATCGCGGGCGATCGCGTCGCGGGTGTCCTCGCCGGCGATCCGCGCAGCGATCGCGTCAACCGTCAGCGCGCTGGGTTCGATCCTCTTCCCCCACACTGCGGGCTCCCCTCGTCGGTGAATTGCTCCCGCCGCCGGGGATTGCTCGACCCGGCGGCGGGGCTGCATCAGATTCGCCGCGTGTAAGGGCATGGAGGGACAGAAAAGGGACAGAGACAGGACAGGACGTATCGATCTACCCTCGGACTATGGGGACACACGTAGGGCAGGCCATCGCGTCCGAACGCAAGATCGCGGGTCTGAATCAACGCCAGCTGGCCAACCGCGTCGGCTACTCGCTGTCGATGATCAAGGCCGTCGAGCAAGGCCGAGAAGTCGCGTCCCCGGGATTCATCGCTGCGGTTTCTCGTGTGCTCGGCGTCGATCCTGACCGGCTGTTCGGCACGCCCTTCCTCGACGCCCTCGAGGAGGACGGTCCGCTTGCCGGTCTGGCCGAGCTGCGCGCTGTCCTGGCCGAAGGTGCGTACGTGCAGCCGATCGACCCGCCGTCCGACGCCGAGCTGGCGCGGGAGCTGGTCGCGGCCGAGGCCGCCCTGCGCAACGACCGCACCCGCCGCGCGCTGGCCGCTCTGCCCGCGTTGTTGCGCAAGGCGCACGGTGCCGTGCAGGTGGCCGCTGACGACACCGCCCGGGAGCGGGCCTATGAACTGCTGTGCGCCGCCTACATCGCCGCCGAGGGCGCGTGCTGCCGACTCGGCTACTCATCGCTGACCGCGCTGGTACTCGACCGGCTCGACGACGCGGCGACCCACACCCCCGACTCGGCGTATTCGGTGCGCTCGCTGATGAAGCGGTCCCGGTTGCTGATGGCTCACGGATCGACCGATGTGGCGATGTCGTTGGTAGATCGGGGTATCGGCCTGGTCCCTGGCGACACCGAGGGCGAACGTGTGCTGCGCGGTTACGCCCACCTGCGCGGCGCGATCGTCGCGGCCCGCGGCCGGCGCCTCGAGCCGGCGCGCGACCACATCGCCGAGGCACGCGCGCTGGCCCGGCCGATGGGCCACGAGAGCGACCTGTACACAACCGACTTCGGACCGGGCAACGTCGAGGTGCACGCCTGCGCTGTCGAGCTCGAGGCAGGCGACCCGGGCAAGGCCGCACACGACGGGGCCGCGCTGGTCCTGCCCGCCGACATGGCCGCGCCCCGCGCCGGACATCACTGGCAGGACAACGCGCGAGCCTGGCTCATGGCCGGGAAGCACGACCGCGCGCTGGCCGCGTTGAACAAGGCGCGCGCGGCGGCGCCCCAGCAGACCCGCCTGCACCCGTCGGTGCGCGAAACGGTGTACGGGATCGCGGCGGCACAGCGGCGGCAGTCGGACAGCCTGTTGGGGTTCGCGCACTGGCTCGGCGCGGGCCTGTAGCAGTAACCACGCTGGACAGGGCGGGACAGAGCAGACGTATCGATCTACCCTCGGCCTATGGGGACACACGTAGGGCAAGCACTCGCGGCGGAACGCAAGATCGCCGGCCTGAACCAACGCCAGCTCGCCGAGCGCTCCGGGTACAGCCTGAGCATGATCAAAGCCGTTGAGCAGGAGCGCGAACCCGCCTCGGCGGGGTTCATATCTGCCGTGGCGCGCGCCCTCCGGGTCACCCCCGAACAGCTCACCGGCGCACCGTTCAACGACGGCAAGCCGCTCGCCGACGCGGTCAACGAACTGTCCGTGCTGCTCGCCGAGGGTCGCTACGCCCGCGCCGAGGAACCGGCCCCGCTCGCCCAGCTCGAGGCCGACCTCACCGCAGCACAGGACCTGTACCGCAGCGACCGCACCCGCCAAACCATCGAGCTACTGCCCGCGATCATCCGCCGACTGCACGGTGCCGCCCGCGAGCTCACCGGCGACGACCAGGCGCACGCCTATGGGCTGCTGTCCTCGGCCTACATCCTCGCCGAGTGGTCGGCCCGCCGTACCGGGCATCTCATGCTTGCGTTGCCCGCGCTCGACCTCGCCGACGGATACGCGCCCCTCGGCGACGATCCGAACTACGGGGCATTCTCAGCGCTGGCGCGCGCCCGGATCCTCACCCACTACGGGGAGTCGGCCGTGGCCGCCCAGCTCATCGACAGCGCCATTGCGGCCGCCGATGACACCGCATCGGGCATGGTCCTCGCCGGATACTCGCATCTCGCCGGGGCGATCAACGAGGCGCGGAAGTTGAACTATGCCGGCGCCGTCGGTCACGTCGAGGCAGCGCGCGAACTCGCCGCCCGCACCGGCGAATCCGATATGTACATGACGGCGTTCGGCCCGCTGAACGTCGAGATCCATGCGCACGCCGTCGAGCTGGAGGCAGGCGACCCGAACCGGGCCGCGCTCGCTGGCGCCGACCTGACCTACTCGACAGAATCCCCGCCGACCAGGATCGCGCACCACTGGCAGGACAACGCCCGCGCCTGGCTCATGTCGGGCAAGCCGGACAAGGCGCTGGTGTCGCTGAACAAGGCTCGCTCGGCTGCCCCGCAGCAGACGCGCCTACACCCGTCGGTGCGTGAAACCGTGTACGGCATCGCCGCAGCGCAGCGTCGGCAGTCGGATAGCTTGCTGGGGTTCGCGCACTGGCTCGGAGCGAGCCTGTAGCCCGCGGATAGGGCGCAGCGACCGAAACCCCCGACTCACCAAGACAGGCAGAAACTACAACACCAGCGGGCGTAGGTTCGATCCCTACTGCGCCCACCAGAACAGGTTGCAACCAACCATGCGGGCAGCCACATGACGAGAACATCACCTCCGCCGGGCGTTCCAGATCGGGCTGCGAGGCATGGTGGTTGGCTGAGGTTGGCGACGTGCGGTCAGGGCGACTGCTGGGTGGGACAGGAATCGACGGGGACGGCGAGCTCCAGGGTTCCAGCGCGGTCGAAGGTGAAACGAATGTCGAGGTGGCGGCCGGGTTCGACCCAGTCCTGCAATTGATTCACCTGCACCGTGATCGGCTCCTCACTGCCGGGGCGTTCGGGCTGGGCAACGGGTTGCCCAGCGGCGAGTGCGCCGTCGGCGGGAATGGCCAGTTGCTCAGCGGTGGCTTGGAGCTGTACCGACGCCGCGGCTGGGCTTTCGATCGCAATGAGGCGGTCCGGCTCGAGGGCGTTGTTGGTGGCGGTGAACGCCAACTCGGCGGGTGCCTCGTATTGGATTATGCAGGTGCCCGGGACCAGCGCGGGCACGAGATAGGCGTTCTGGACGGTGATCGCCCCGATCTCGCCCTCGCTGCCACGGGCATGGCTGGAGTTCTCGCCGGCGTTGTCACTACATCCGGTGAGAGCGACCGCCGCGAGCACGGTGATCGGCATCAAAAGTCGTCGGCTCCGCATGCCTGGAGGTTAGCCACGCACGCCGATTCCAATCTGTCCGATCGGGTGGGATCTGCGCCGAGACCGCGCTCACCCCATCACTGTGGCACTTTGCCCCACTCCGGAAAAACTGTTCTTCGGGTGGGCTGCGGAGGTCGCCGGCGGGGTCACGGACCCCAGGCCGCACCCACTGAATCAGGCGATTCACGGCGCGGATGCGCCACCGGCCGCGCGGCGGAACCTTGTCGCGAGGCGATCGAACGCCACCGCGAGCTCGTCTCCGTCGATCACCTCGATATCGACGTCGAGCTGTGTCATCCACAGCGCGAGCCGGTCCGGGTCGTCGGAACCCAGCTCGACACGGCACGTGGCGTCGTCGACCACCTCGATGTCGATCGGGAGGGGGATCTTCGCGGCGATCTCGGCGGCGGGAGCATGCACGAGAAGCCGGGCGCGGTACTTCCAAGCTCCCTTGCTGATACGCCCGACGACGTACTCGACGACATTGTCCGCCGGGATCGCGCGCGGCTGGAACCGCGCACCCGTGAGTGCGTGCGAAACCATGCGGTCGACCCGAAACACTCGCCAGTCATCGCGGTCGAGATCCCATGCGAGCAGGTACCAGAGCGGCCCCCAGCTCACCAGCCGGTGCGGTTCGGTGTGACGGGCCCCTTCGCTGTCCCCGGGCTTCGTGTATCCGAACCGGAGCCGTTCGCGACCGCGGATCGCGGCAGCGACCGCGCCCAGAACCGAGAGATCGAGCGGCGGCCGAGCCGCTGGAACGACGCTTGTCGCCTCACGTACCGCCTCGACCCGCCGACGCAGGCGCGAGGGCAGCACCTGCTCCAGCTTCGCGAGCGCGGTGAGCGAGGTCTCTTCGACTCCGAGCCCTTGGGTCGCGACCGCACCCAGTCCGACCGCGACGGCGACGGCCTCGTCGTCGTCGAGCAGCAGTGGGGGCATCGCTGTCCCGGCGGCCAGCCGGTATCCGCCCGCGACGCCGGGGCGCGCGTTCACGGGATAGCCGAGCGAGCGCAGCTTGCCGATGTCGGCGCGCACAGTCCGCGTGCTCACAGCGAGCCTGCCCGCGAGCTCCGAGCTCGTCCAATCGCGCTTGAGCTGGAGCAACGACAGCAGTTCGAGCAGGCGGGCCGAGGTCTCCAACATGTTCTCGATGATTCCAGTAATTGCGGAAGCTGACCTGCCGCATTACCCGCGACCCTGGGTGTCATGACCGAGAACAACGCATTCACGCCGTTTCGCATCGACATCCCGCAGGCCGACATCGACGACCTTCGTCACCGTTTGGCACACACGCGCTGGCCGGTTCCCGTGCCGGGCCGAGACGACCGCACCGACTTCAGCCGGGGCGCCCCGTCGGTGTACCTGAAAGAGCTCGCCGAGTACTGGCGCGACGGGTTCGACTGGCGTGCGCAGGAGGCGAAGCTCAACGAGTACAACCAGGGCACGACGGTCGTCGACGGCCAGACGTTCCACGTCGTCCACGTGCGATCGGCGAACCCGGAGGCCACCGCGCTGATCCTGAACCACGGCTGGCCCGGCTCGTTCGTCGAGTACCAACGGCTCGTCCCACTACTGACCGACGATTTCCACGTGGTCATCCCGTCGCTGCCCGGCTTCGGGTTCTCCACTCCGCTGTCGGGGACCGGCTGGGAGCTGGCGCGGACGACGGAAGCCTATGCCGAGATCATGACGCGTCTGGGCTACGAGAGGTTCGCGGCCCACGGCACCGACATCGGTTCCGGCACCACCTTCCGCCTCGCGGCGCTGCATCCGGAGCGCGTCATCGGCACGCACATCGGCTGCGATCGCCGATTGCTCGGGTTGGTCGGCGACAAATTCCCTTACCCCGATGGCCTGTCCGAGGACGAGATCGCCCAGATCGAGGCAGTGCGCACCGAGGATGCGGCCGATCACGGGTATCTCTTGATGCAGAATCACCGCCCCGACACGATCGGTGCGGCGCTCACCGACTCGCCGGTGGGCCAGCTCGCGTGGATCGCCGAGAAGTTCGAGCCCAGGGCCGGCGGTACCTACCGGACGCCGGACGAGTCGGTCGACCGCGACCAGCTCCTCACCAACATCAGCCTGTACTGGTTCACCCGCAGCGGCGAGTCGAGCGCGCAGTTCTACTACGAGGCCGAGCACTCCGGGACCGCTGTGGTCATGGCCTCCGGCGTGCCGTCCGGCTGGGCCGTGTTCGACACGCACCCGCTCATCCGTCGCGCGATGGACCCGTGGAAGGCGATCCGACACTGGAGCGAGTTCACCGAGGGCGGTCACTTCCCCGCGATGGAGGAGACGGAACTGCTCGCGGACGACATCCGCACCTTCTTCCGCGGCATTTCCTGACCCAGCATCGGGGCCGGCCGGTCCGCGAAGACCCATTCGCGGCCCGGCCGGTTCGGCGCGTCGAGGATGCAGTCAGGTTCGGCCGCTCGTCCCCAGCACGGGCAGTCAGTAGTCAAGGGCGTGTTCCGGCTGGCAGACGTACAGGGGTGACGGCAGATAGCGGACGATGGCGTCCAGGAGCGGGGCGATGTCGTCGTTCGCGAGGGGTGTGCCGCACAGGATGGGCACGACGTCGCCGTTGCGGGTGCGGCGGCGGATGCAGTGGTGCGGGTCTGCGAGGGTGAGAGACCGCGCGGGGTCTTGTTCGGTCAGGGTCTGCACGAGTTCGCGGTACCACCGCTCGGCGGGCTCCCCGTGGCTTGCCGGGGTGGGTGCGAGTGCCGACCTCGGGACCAAGTCGACGACATCGGCGAAGTCGGCGCCGATGCCGACGGGGATCTGCAGCACCAACGGTGCCGCCCCGCGAGTCTCGGCGATCGTGCGAACACAGCGGTCGAAGTCGGCGGTGGGTTGTTCGAGTCCGTCGACCAGGCACAGTCGGGCGACCTGGTGATCGTCGGCGACGCGTAACATGGTTTCGAGTCGCGGGGTGCTGTGCGCGGCGGCGTTCACGACGACGACCAGTCCATCGGCTACGCGGATGGCGCGTTCCAGCTCGGCGATGCGTGCCCGGCTCGACAGCTCGGTGACGCGAATCGTGTGCTCGAGGCGATCGGTCGACCAGTGGACGGCGTTGTCGGTGTCGCCGAAACATCGGCGCAGACGGTGGACCACCCGTGTCGTGTCGTCGGGATCGCCGATGATCGTGACGTTGCGGATCGACTGCGGGTCAATAGCTTTGGTGCCCATCGCGCGGTACTCCAGATCGATGTCAGCGCATCCTCGATCCGCTCACCGTACCCGCGCCCGAGCAGCGCCGGAACGGAATTCCGCCCCAAAGTAGAACGTGTTCCTATACCGTCGGCCACGTGCAGAAAGAACAACGCCCCGCCGTGGCTGACTGGTTCACTGCGGACGACGGCCAGGTACGTCTCACCGGGACTCGCTGCAACGATTGCGGCACGCCGTACTTCCCGAAGAACACCCTCGCCTGCCGCAACCCGCAATGCACAGGTACCCACGACGGCTCCGAGCTCGTCGAGTACCTGTTCTCCACCCGCGGCCGGATCTGGTCGTACGCGGACGCGCGCTACAAGCCGCCCGCGCCCTACGTCTCGGCCGATCCGTTCGTGCCCTACGTCGTCGCGGCGGTGGAGCTCGAGGTCGAGCAGATGGTGATTCTCGGGCAGGTCGTGCGCGGTCTCACGGTGGACGACCTGGCTGTCGGCATGCCGGTAGAGCTGACCGTCGGCACGCTGTACGAGGACGAGGACGCGGAGCACACGGTGTGGATGTGGAGGCCGGTCAATGACTGACACGAATGATCGCGACATCGCCGTCCTCGGCGCGGGCATGCACCCGTGGGGCAAGTGGGGGCGCAATTTCGTCGAATACGGTCTGGTGGCGGCGCGTGCGGCGCTGGCCGACGCCGGGTTGGACCACCGCGACGTCGGCTACATCGCCGGCGCGGACACCATCCGCAACGGCTACCCCGGGTTCGTCTCGGGCGCGACTTTCGCGCAGGCGTTGGGGTGGTCGGGTGCGCAGATCTCCAGCAGTTACGCCGCTTGCGCCTCCGGCGCCCAGGCCATCGCCAACGCGCGCGCCCAGATCTTGGCCGGGCTGTGCGAGGTGGCCCTGGTGGTCGGCGCGGACACCACCCCGAAGGGTTTCTTCCAGCCGGTCGGTGGCGAACGCCGCGACGACCCCGACTGGTTGCGCTTCCATCTGCTCGGCGCCACCAACCCCATCTATTTCGCGCTCTACGCCCGCCGCCGCATGGCCTTGCACGGTGCCACCCTCGACGACTTCGCCGCGGTCAAGGTGAAGAACTCCCGACACGGCCTGAACAACCCGAATGCCCGCTACCGCAAGGAAGTCTCGGTCGAGGAGATCTCCGCCTCGGCGATCGTGTCGGACCCGCTGCGGCTGCTCGACATCTGCGCGACCAGCGACGGCGGGGCCGCGCTGGTACTCACGTCGATGGATTACGCACGCCGCCACGGCATCGCTGATCCGGTGCGGATCTCCGCGCTGTCGACGGTCACCCCGACGTTCCCGAAAACCGTGCTCGATCTGCCGGATTTCTCGACCGATTCGGCGGTGGCCGTCGAGCCCCCGTCGCGCACCTTCCGGTCGGCCATCGCGCACGCCGCCTACGAAGAGGCCGGAATCGGTCCCGCCGACCTGTCCTTCGCCGAAGTCTACGACCTGTCCACCGCGCTGGAACTGGACTGGTACGAAGACATCGGGCTCTGCGAGACGGGCGAAGCAGAGGCTCTGCTCCGCAGTGGCGCAACGACATTGGGTGGACGAGTACCGGTCAACCCCAGCGGTGGCCTCGCCTGCTTCGGTGAGGCCATCCCCGCACAGGCCATCTCCCAGGTCTGCGAACTCACCTGGCAGTTGCGTGGCCGGGCCGAGGGCCGTCAGGTGGAGAACGCCCGCGCGGGCATCGCGGTGAATCAAGGCCTTTTCGGCCATGGATCGGCGATCATCGCCACACGCTGAACCTCGGGATCGTCTCGACCGAAACCCCGGCCTCGCCTCCCGGGGTTTCGGAATCACCGCGCACCGACAGCGGCGATGCTCTCAGCCCGCTACATCGGCGGTTTCGCGCTCGGCGGTCAGTTCGGCCACCTGGTCGCGAGCGCGCTCGAGTGACCGTCGCAGGCGTTCGCCGCCGAATTCGTCGTTGCCCGTGTACACGAACTCGACCTCGTCGATGCCGATGAAACCCAGCGCCGTGCGCAGGTACGGCTCTACGTGATTCGCGCTCGCCAGCGGACCGCCCATCTCGTAGCCGGCGTCGCCGGTGCCGACGATGACGAAGGCGCGCTTGCCGGAGGTGAGTGCTGTGTAGGGAGCCGCGGCGTCCGGGTCGAAGGAGAAGGTGCGCCCGACTCGGACGATCTGGTCGATGTAGGCCTTCAGCATCGCCGGGACCCCGAAGTTGTACATGGGGACGCCGAGCACGAGCACATCGGAGGCGAACAGCTCGTCCACCAGTTGGTCGCTGTAGGCCAGGGTCTCGCGCATCTGCGGGGTGCGCTCCCCGGGTGTGGTGAAGGCGGCGGCGATCCAGTCCTCGGTGAGGTGCGGGGGCGGCTCGTGGCCGAGGTCGCGGCGGATCACCGTGTCGGCGGGTCGGCCCTCGCTCCAGCGTTCGACGAACTCCCGGACCAATGTGCGGGTGTGGGAGCGCGACCGGCGCGGGCTGGCATCGAGCTGCAGCAGTTGGGCCATCTCTGGTACTCCTGTCGGGGCTGGGTTGGCTTGCTGAACCGAGCGTGCCCGATGGGGAACATTCGCGTAAGAACGCACATTTCTGTTACCCGGTACCCTTTTTCATACCTTTGCCGGTGAGACGAGGATGTGGCATGGCCAAACGTAAGCTGGATCTCGATTTCGACTGCCCGGTCGAGGTGACCCTCGACGTGATCGGCGGCAAATGGAAGGGCATGATCGTCTTCCATCTGAGTGAGGCAACGGCTCGGTTCAACGAGATGCGCCGTGCCATGCCCCACGTGACTCAACGGATGCTGACCGCGCAGCTGCGCGAACTCGAGCGCGACGGTGTCCTCACTCGCACCGTGTATCCCGAGGTTCCGCCGCGAGTCGAGTACGAGCTGACCGACTTCGGCCGCGGTCTGGTCCCGATCATCCTGCTGATGGAGACCTGGGGAGAGCAGTACCGAGAGCAGTTCAGCCAGGCCGGGTAAGCAACCCCGGAGACCACCGGCGATCGACCGCTCCCCCGCGGCTGAGCACTGGATCCGACCCTCGACCCGTTCGCGTGGGGTATCGGCGCCGCGGGTAATTCGGGATACTGTTCGGTACCCCGCAGACCGGGCGCTTGGAC
This sequence comes from Nocardia sp. NPDC058633, assembly GCF_042717045.1. Taxonomy (NCBI): domain Bacteria; kingdom Bacillati; phylum Actinomycetota; class Actinomycetes; order Mycobacteriales; family Nocardiaceae; genus Nocardia; species Nocardia sp. NPDC058633. The sequence goes on along the minus strand of NZ_JBHXRA010000010.1, from coordinate 169,734 downwards.
ATCGGAGGACTGCCGTGGCCACAGTGATGACCGATCCGTCGACAATCCTGGCCGCGCCGGGCACCGAAGGCGGTGGCGCCGCCCTCGATCAGGTGGCGTTGATGACGGGCGCGGCCGCGGTGGTCGGTGCGGTGCTGCTGTGGGTGGCGTACCTGCATCGAACGCGTCGCATCACCTGGCTGCGGCGGCTGGCCGATTTCAGCGGTCGCATCATGAACCGTCCCGGCTGGGTGGCGCTGCCGATCGCGATGTTCCTGGCCACCATCCTGACCGCGTTTCTCGGCTTCATCTGGGATGTGAGCCTGCATATCGGCGACGGCCGCGACGCCGGACCGCTGGCCAACCCGGCGCACTACTTCATCCTGGTCGGGCTGTTCTTTCTCTTCATGGCCGGCATGCTGGCGGTCGTCCTGCCGCTCGACGAGAAGCCGGGCATGGCCGCGGTGAAGATCACCCGCGACTGGTACGCCCCGGTGGGCGGCATCTTGATCGCGGGCGCGGGCTTGTACGCGCTGATCGGTTTCCCGCTCGACGACATCTGGCATCGGCTGTTCGGCCAGGACGTCACCCTCTGGGGACCCACCCACTTGATGCTCATCGGCGGTGCGGGCCTGTCGCTGATCGGTGTGCTGCTGCTCGAGCTCGAAGGTCGATACAACCGGCCCGATCCCGAGCGGACCGACGGGCGGATGCTGTGGGCCATTCAGGCCTTCGCATTCGGCGGGCTGTTGATCGGGCTGTCGGTGTTCGGAGTCGAGTTCGACTTCGGGGTCGAACAGTTCCGGCTGGTGCTGCAACCGATGCTGATCGTCTTCGCCGCCACGATCGCCCTGATCTCGGCGCGGTTGACCCTCGGCCCGCTCAGCACGCTGCTGCTCGTGGCCTTCGCCTTCTGTGTGCGCGCCGTCGTCGCGGTGTTGGTCGGCTCCGGATTCGAGGCGCCGCGCAACGTGTTTCCGCTCTACCTGGGTGCCGCGATCGTGGTCGAACTGCTGGCTCTCGCCCCGCTGATCCGCCGACCGATCTGGTGGGGCGCGCTCACCGGGTTCGGTGTGGCGACGGTGGGCATCTGGCTCGAATCGCTGTGGATCGAGCGGATGTTCGTCAATCCCTGGGTCGGCGGGATGTGGCCGGAGCTGCTCGCGATGGCGGTGCCGGTCGGTGTGGCAGGCGGTGTGATCGGTGCGATGCTCGGCACCGTCTTGCGCGGCGAGGCGTTGCCCAAGCCTTCGGTGCGGCGTGCGATCGTGGTCGTGGCCGTGGTGATCGCGGCCGCGGCGACCACGAACGGGCTGATCATCCGGGTACCGGAGAACGCGTCGGCCACCGTCACACTCACCGACGCGGCTCCCGAACCGGGCGGGCGGATGGTCACCGCCGACATCCGGCTCTCCCCCGGCGACCTGGTCGGCGCCGATCCGGAATGGATGGAGATCCTGTCCTGGCAGGGCGGTACCGGCAACGACAGTCCCGGCCACGGCCTCGTCGTGGACAAGCTCCGCCGCGTCGCCGACGACCATTTCGTCTCCACCCGGCCCGTGCCCGTGCACGGCACCTGGAAGACGGTGCTGCGCGTGCAGGACGGGCGCATGCAGACCGCGCTCCCGATCTTCATGCCGCTCGATCCCGGCATCGGCGCCGAGGAGGTGCCCGCGGCGGCGAGCTTCACGCGACCGTTCGTCGAGGAGATCTCGGTCCTGCAGCGCGAGCGGTCCTTCGACCATCCCAGCTGGCTGATCGCCCTCGCCGGGCTGGTGGTGCTGGCGTGCAGTCTGGCCCTGATCGCGGCGATGTCGTGGGGCGCGGCCCGCGTCAACGACCGTTATCTGGCCGCGGGCAGCACACCGGACCAGAAGACATCGGTCGAACCGTGATTCGCCAGGAGAACGTCGATATTCTCGCCGACCATTCTCTCCTGTTGGCGATTCCGGCCTTCCTGCCCGCGATCGCCCTGGTCGGTCTGGTGCTGTTCATCGCGCTGCGCGACCGGCGCGCGGAGAAGCGCGAAAACGACGGCACGCGAGCACAATCGGAGCCCACCGAGGAGAATCCGTGAACATTCGTCGGCTCGGGTACGGCGTGGTCACGGTCGTCGCGGGCTCGCTGCTGGTCGGCTGCGCCGCCGGCGACCGCTCCGAGTCGACGGCCACCCCGGCCGCGGGACCACCGAGCGCGGCCCGCATCATCGACATCCGGATCGCGAACGGCGAAGTGTCCCCGGTCAATACGCGCACCGAAGCCGTGGTGGGGCAATCGATCGTGTTGCGGGTCGACAGTGACACCACCGACGAACTGCATGTCCACTCCACCCCCGCGCACACGTTTCCCGTCGCAGCGGCGTCCGGCCAGGAGTTCGGCTTCGCGGTGACGGTGCCGGGTCAGGTGGAGATCGAACTGCACCACACCGGACGGACGGTGACCACGCTGCTGGTGCGGCAGTGAGGGTGCTCGCCCACGGCCTCGGCGGTGCCTCGGACCTGCCGATTCCGCCCACCTACGCGTTGATCGGCGCAGCGTGGGCGCTGACCTTCTCGTTCGCGCTGTTGCTGTTCGCCTGGCGTGAGCCACGCCTGAACCCCGCCTCACCGGGAATCGCGGTGCCCGCGCCGGTCCGTCGGGTCATCGACGCGCGCGCGACCCGCTCGGTCATCTCCGTGGCGAGCGTGGTTGTCACCGCTTGCGTGATCGTCATCGCGGTGTTCGGTTCCCCCGACCCTGCGCTGAATCCCGTGCCCGGCGTGCTGTACATCGGAGTGTGGGTCGGGGTGATGGTGGCGTCGTTGCTGATCGGGCCGGTCTGGAAGGTCGCGTCCCCGGTCAGGGCGATCCATCGGTTCGGCTGCCTGCTGCTGCGACGCCCGCCGGAACAAGGGCTTCTCCGCTATCGCGAGGAATGGGGATACTTTCCGGCGGCCATCGGGCTGTTCTCCTTCGTGTGGCTGGAATTGGCCTGGCGCACACCAGGGTCGGTGAGTTCGGTGCTGACCTGGCTGCTCGGCTACCTGGCGGTGACCTCGATCGGGCTCATCGTGTTCGGCACCGTCTGGGCCGAGCGGGCCGATCCACTCGAGGTGTACAGCACGCTGCTGTCACACCTGAGCGCTTTCGGCCGCGACCGCGCGGGGCAGCCGGTGCTGCGGGCGCCCCTGAACAATCTCGCGGGAACTCCCGCACGCACCGGATCTGTCGCGGTCGCGGCGACACTGCTCGGATCCACCGCCTTCGACAGCTTCTCCGCTTTCCCCCGGTGGCGCGAACTCGTCGACGATCTGGCTCCGGTCGTCGACGCGACGCTGGTGCGCACGGCCGGACTGCTGGTCTTCATCGGGGTGGTCGGCGGGCTGTTCTCCGTCGCCGCGCGTGCCACCGGTGGTGTCTCGCGCGCAGATCGAGCGCTGCTACCGCGGCGGCTGGCCCTGAGCCTCACCCCGATCGTTGCGGGCTATCTCCTCGCCCACTACCTGACGTTTCTGCTCGAGAAGGGGCAGGCGACGGTCCTGTTGTTGGCGGACCCACTCGATCGCGGATGGGACCTCGCGGGCCTCGCCGATCGCGACGTCGCCTACCTGCTGTCGAGCCATCCGGGTGTACTCGCCACCAGCAAAGTGCTCGCCGTCCTGATCGGCCATGTTCTCGGCGTCGCCGCTGCCCACGACCGCTGCCTTGCGCTTCTCCCGCCGCGCCACCGGCTGACCGGCCAGCTGGCGTTGATGCTGACCATGGTCGGCTTCACGTTCACCGGGCTGTATCTGCTGTTCGGAGGTTAGTACCTGCTCAGGGAGCCGCCTGCGGGGTGTCATGGCCGCCGACTGTCAACCGGCACCGGCCGTCGTCACAGCTGCGCTGCAATTTGCCTCGCGACAAGGTCTGCATCAGTCCGATCGTCCAGCACAGGGGACACCCGCGCAGGGCGACCAAGCCCACCGGCAGCAGGAACAGGCTGATCGGTCCGACCGCCGGAATCAGCGCGATCGACCCGATCAGCGCACCGAACCCCGCCCCGCCGCGCAGCAGGTGCTCGACCATGGACGCACTCGCGAAGTCATCGCTCATCGTTTCCTCCTGGGGTTTCGCCCGGCGCGGCCCGCAGCGCGTGGTGAACCGACGCCCGAGCCCGGTGCAGCCGTGATTTCATCGCCGACGTACTCAACCCGAGCGCGTCGGCGACCATCCGCCCGCTGTGGCCCTGGATGTCGCGCAGGATCAGCACACTGCGCTGATCCGCGGGCAACGCGGCGACCGCGGCCGCCACCCTGCCCGCTTCCAGACGTCGCACCACCTCGTCCTCGGCCGAAGCCGCAGCGATGTTGTCCGGCACGAGGACTCGGCCCGACAGACTCGTTCGCGCCCGACGCAGGCACTCGTTGCGAACGATCCGGAACATCCACGACGCCAGCGCACCGGAGGCCCGCAACATCCCGATCTTGCGATACAGGATGATCAGCGCCTCCTGTGCGGCGTCCTCGGCGTCTTCCGGTGTGGCGCACAGGGAATGAGCGAAGCGCTGGATATGCGGATGCGAACCCGACACCAACGCCGCGATCGAAGCTTCGTCACCACCCTGCGCGGCGGCGATCAACCGCTGGTCAGGCCAGCCCGACTCACCCACGCCCAGCTCGTTTGCGCTTCACGACGACCATGCACGTGCAGAGCAACACCACACCGACGACCACACCGATACCGATGACCACAACACACCTCCGTGTCCCGTCCCGACGTTCGTCGCGACACCCATAAGAGGCACCGATGATGTAAAAGGATTCACCCGTCCACCGAATTCCGCCTGCCGTCTTCGCTCGACCCGCCCTGCCCGGCACCATCGAAGCAGGTAAATCTCGTTGGCAACCGACCTCCACGGCGACTACGTTTTCCCGATTTGCGCGCACGCCCCGGCACACCGCTGATCAGCGCGGACGACATCACTGTCACCGGTCGGCTCGACTCCCCCGTCACGCTCTCGCTCGAAGCAGGCCACCGTCTGCTGATCACCGGCCACAACGGTGCGGGCAAGTCCACCCTGCTCGCCGCGCTCGCGGGCACGCACGCAGCGTCCACCGGCACTGTCCGCCATCACGGGTCTGCCCGCATCGGCCTCATCGGCCAGGAGGTCCCCGAGTGGGACCCCGCCCTGACCGCCCAGGACCTCTACGGCCAGCACACCCGAAACACGCACCTGCACAACACCATCGACCCGATTCCGCTCACCGCGACCGGCTTGCTCGAGCGGCGCTCCCGCCACACCCCGGTCGTACGCCTGTCCCAGGGCCAGCAACGCAGACTCCACCTCGCCATCCAACTGGCCGCCCGCCCGCAACTCCTACTCTGCGACGAACCGACCGATCATCTCTCGATCGCCCTGGTCGACGAACTCACCACCGCCCTGTCCGCCACCCCCGCCGCCGTCGTCGTGGCCACCCACGACCGTCGAATGCTCACCGACCTCGCCCACTGGCCCCACCTACTGCTCCCATGACGCCGCCGACACCGAGAGCTGGATCGGTGCTGCTCACCGACGGCGGGCGGTGAGCAGCCAAGCGCGCGAGTCGAAGTACACGCCGTCGTCGGTCTGATGGTCGGCCAGGATCTCGCGCAGCCGCGCACGGGCTCGCTCGGCTCCGGGCGGCGCGAGGTCGGCGAGGAAGGCGGTGAATCCGGTCAGGCGAAGCAGGTTGTCGTAGGCGGCGGCACTGTCGGCGCCGTAGTAGACGGGCTCGTCGATGTCGGTGAAGGTGATCTCGGTGAAACCCGCTGTCGTCAGCATGGATTCGGTGACGACCGGATCGGCGAGCGAGAACGGACCGCGACCGGGCGTGGCGATGGCGGAGGCGAGCACGTCGCTGAACATCGACGCCCATTCGTTGCGGTCATGGCCTTGCCAGACCAGCCACGCCAGACGACCCCCCGGGCGCAGTGCGCGCGCGATATTGCTGAACGCGGCGACCGGATCGGCGAAGAACATCACCCCGAACCGGCTGATGCAGAGGTCGAAAGCGTTCGCCGGAAAGGGGTTCACCTGCGCGTCGGCCAGCTGGAAACCGACATTCGACGGTCCTTCTTCGTCGCTGATCCGACGGGCTTGTTCGAGCATCAGCTCCGAGATATCGACCCCGACCGCGCTTCCGTCCACCGCCGCGCGGCCCGCCTCGCGCGTGGTCTGGCCTGTGCCACAACCGATGTCGAGTACCCGATCACCAGCGCCGACCCGGGCGGCGGCGCGCAAGTGCGCAGTGTGCGGACGCAGTTCGGCGTCGTAGTCGAACAGATCCATGGTCGTCCTCCGACGTGTCTTCGGTGCGAGCCTCGGCGGTCGGCGCGCGCTCGGTCCATCTCACCACCTCCACTGCGTCTATCGACGTGACACCGACGCGGCGACCCACCAGGATGGGGCGATGTCGACACGAGAACTCGTCGTCCTCGGCACAGCAGGCGCTGTGCCCACTCGCCGCCGCAACCACAACGGCTACCTCCTGCGCTGGGACGGGCAGGGCGTGCTGTTCGATCCCGGCGAGGGCACGCAACGCCAGATGGCACACGCGGGCGCATCCGCGACCGAGCTGCACTGGCTGTGCGTCACCCATTTCCACGGTGACCACTCGCTGGGCGTGCCCGGCATCGTGCAGCGGCTGGGCCGCGACGGGGTGCCCCATCCCGTGCACGCCGTCTATCCCGCCGAGGGTGCGCAGTACTGGGATCGACTGAAGAACGCGACGAGCTATTTCGGCTCACCCACTCTCGTCGAGCACCCGGTGAGCGGCCCCGGTGACACGCTGCAGGGCAACGGTTTCACGCTCACCGCGCTGCCCCTGGCCCATAGCATTGCCACCTACGGCTACCGCCTCGCCGAACCGGACAGCCGGACGTTTCTCCCCGAGAAGCTGCGCGAGCACGGTATCTCCGGCGCCGCGATCCGCGAGCTGTCGGGCGCACAGCTGGAGGAATGTTCGGCGCCGAGGCCGGGCCAGAAGGTCGCGTTCGTCATGGATACCCGTCTGTGCGACAACGTGTTCGAGCTGGCCGAGGGGGTCGACATGCTGATCATCGAGTCCACCTTCCTCGACTCCGAGACCGCGCACGCGCACGAACGCGGCCACCTCACGGCACGTCAGGCGGGCGAGGTGGCGCGCTCCTGCGGTGTGAAAACCCTTGTTCTGACGCACTTCTCCGAGCGATACACCGAGAAGGAGGATCACCTGTTCTTGGAACAGGCCGCCTTCGGGGGCGCTGTGCTGGCCCACGATCTCGACCGCATCGCCCTGCCCGTACGACGCACGGGCAGCTGACGACAGCCGCAGCGGCTGTCACCGGAGCTGTCAGAGGCCGAAACTGCCCGTCGACGGCATCGCGGTCGGAACGTCGACCGTCACCAGTTCGGAGAACGCGAACTCGGCGCCGTTGACGCAGCCACCGCGTGCGGTGATCGTGGTGCCCGGCTCGAGGCCGTCGAGCGAGGTCGTGACCGTCTCGCCGGGGTCGGCCAGCGATTCCGGTGCGCTGTCACCGAAGAAGACGTGGTTGTTGTCGGGGCCGACGCCCGCTTCGGCCCAGCACTGCCCTCGGTCGTTCGGGTTGTGCAGGGTGGCGGTGACGGTGCCCGCCGCGGTACCGGCGAACGTGATCTCGGGTGCCACGAACGGCGTTGCCGCGCCTGCGGGCGCGATCGCGACGGGACCGAACGCGACTACGGCGGCGGATGCGGCCAGGAATGCTCCAGTAATTCGTCTGTTCATCACACTTTTGATGCTGCCCGACAACGGATTACGGCACAAGCACTGCCGTGGCCCCAGCAATCGGGGGCTGGCGCCTCAGCACCGACCTCGGCGCGCTTCGAGTGCCTCCAGGATCAGATCCAGCCCGAAACCGAACTCGCTGGCGTAGTCGTAGCCCGGTCGCAGCGCGTGGTCGACGATCATCTCGGTGAGGTAGGGCAACTCCGCTGTCGGCAGGTTCGCGAGAATGCCGCCCGCGACCTGTTCGACATCCTCCGGCCCGGAGAGCGGCAGGTTCGCCTCTTGGAGCACGAACCCGCCGACATAGCTGTCGATCAGCGAGACGGCATGCGCGGCCATCGGCAGTGAGAACCCGGCCCTGCGCAGGACACCCAGGACCGCGTCGTGATGACGTAGCGTGGCCGACCCCGGATTCCGACGCGAATCCATCAATCCGAGCGCCCAACTGTGGCGCGCCAGAACCGAACGCGCCGAGCGAGCCCGTGCCCGGATCGCCTCTCGCCAATCGGCGTCGTTCGCTTCGGGTAACTCGATCGCCGCGAACACCGCGTCGACAACCCCGTCGAGGATCGCGTCCTTGTTCGGCACGTGGTTGTAGAGCGACATCGCCTCCACACCCAACTCCTGCGCCACCCGTCGCATGGTGATCGCCTCGACGCCGCCCCGGTCAGCCACCCGGATCGCGGCATCGAGCACCCGATCGCGGCTGAGCGGACGACGTACGGGCATGGAGCCTCCTCGGTGGCGAAGTGTTGACAAGCTTACAGACGTAAGTCAGCCTTACAAGTGTAAGTCACACCGGTCCGAACAAAGGAGCACCCCATGCCTATGCCGATCTGGTGGGGCCACATCAACAAGCGCTTCTTCAACCCCCGCGCCGTCGCAGGCGGAAAATGGCCGGTCCTCGTCCATACCGGCCGCACCTCGGGAACGACCTATCGCACCCCGCTCGACGCCCACCCCGTCGACGGCGGCTACCTGTTCGTCCTGGTCTACGGATCAGGGGCGGACTGGGTGCGCAACATCCTGGCCGCGGGCAGCGCGCAACTGCACGTCGAGGGCAAGCAGATAGCCCTCACCGCACCGCGCGTAGTCGGCAAGGACGAAGCCTTCCTGGCCCTCCCCGCCGAGATCGCCCGCCCACCCAAACTCCTGCGCATCACCGAATTCCTTCGCATGGACCTCGCCGACTGACCGTCCACGGCGGATCACCCGCTAGCCCACGTCCCGCCGCAGCCAGGTGACTTCCGCCCCGACGCTGTCGGTTCCCTGCCGGAACGCCTCGAGGTCCTCGTCCCACGGCGAACCCAGCGCGCGGTCGAGTTCGGTGGAGAGGTCGAAGGTGCCGTGGACATCGAGTTCCTTGGCGGCTTGGAGCAGGGCGCGTAATCGCATTTCGCCGAGCATCACGTCGCCGTTGGCGCCGGTGGATCCATGCCAGAGGCCGAGGGCGGGGACGAAACTGTAGCGTTCGCCGTCGACGCCTTCGCTCGGATCCTCGGTCACTTCGAAGCGCAGAACGGGCCAGGCACGCAATGATTGGGCTATCCGAGCCGCGGTGCCGACCGGGCCGATCCAGTCACTGCTGGCGCGGAGTTGTCCGTCGGCCGGCTGGGTGTTCCAGCGCAATTTCGCGGGGGACGAGAGCGCGGTGGACAGCGCCCACTCCACGTGGGGGCACAACGCGGCGGGCGATGAGTGGATGTAAACCACACCCGCCGTCGCATCAGCGAACTGACTCGATGCGCGCACTTACCAACACCTCCAGCCTCGACAAGGAACGTCTTCCCCAACGGCCCGTCGCGGTCTGGCGTGGCACGAGTGTACTGAAGTGTGCGGTGTTGCGCGTGTTACTTTACTGCGTGTTCTGTGTCTCTGCGATAACGGAATCGCTGAGTTTCGGCCACGCCGTTCTGGCCCAGTCGCCGAAATTCTCGTCACTCAACGCGATTGTCGCCACGCCGATTTCCGGGTCGACCCACAGGCACGTCCCCGACTGGCCGAAGTGCCCGTAAGTGCGGGCGGAATTGGCTGTGCCCGTCCAGTGCGGGGTTTTACCGTCGCGAATTTCGAATCCCAATCCCCAATCGTTGGGGCGCTGGGAACCGTATCCGGGCAGGACCCCGTCGCGGTCGGGGAATTGCACCGACGTCGCCTCGGCCAGCGTTTGCCGAGATATCAATTGGGGTGCCAGCAACTCGGCGGCGAACAGGGTCAGGTCGGCGAGGGAGGCGCTGCCCGCATGCCCCGCGGAACCGTCGAGGACTGCCGTGGTCATGCCGAGCGGTTCGAAAACCGCCTCGCGCAGATAGTCCGGAAATTCGATGCCGGTCTGGGCGGTGAGAAAATCGGCGAGTAGTTCGAAGCCGGCGCTCGAGTAGATGCGCCGGGCGCCGGGCGCGGCGAGCACTTCGGGGGTGGCGAAGGCGACGCCGGAGGTGTGGGCGAGCAGATGCCGCACGGTCGATTCGGGCGGACCCGCCGGTTGGTCGAGTTCGACCGCCCCTTCCTCGATCGCGACGAGCGTGGCATAGGCGACCAGCGGTTTGGTGACCGAGGCGAGCCGGAACACCCGCTCGGTGTCGCCGACGGTCGACGCACCGCCGGCGGTGACCACGGCGGCGGCGGCGTTTTTGACGGGCCAGTCCAGTACCTGCTGCAACGATCGCATATCGGCAGCGTACGAGACGCGGCTACGATCGAGGACACCATGAGTCCCGCACCATCGATCCACGGCGACGTGGCGGCCGGTTTCGGCCCCGTCGCCGACGCCTTCCGCCGCAACTTCACCCACCACGGCGAGATCGGCGCCGCTGTCGCCGTCTACGCCGGTGACCAGCCATTGGTCGATCTGTGGGCAGGCCATCGCGACCGCGATCGCGCGGTGGCGTGGGAGCGCGACACGATCGTGCCGGTGTTCTCCTCGTCGAAGGGGATGTCGGCGTTCACCATCGCGACGGCGGTCTCGCGTGGGCTGCTCGACTACGAGGCGCCGGTGGCGAAGTACTGGCCGGAGTTCGGTGCGCACGGCAAAGAACGGATCACCGTGCGTCAGCTGATCGACCATCAGGCCGGGCTGTCGGGGCTGGACCGGATCGTCCGGCTCGGCGAGTTGATCGACCGTGATGTCCTCGGCGAACTGCTCGCCGCGCAGAAACCGGCGTGGGAGCCGGGCACCCGGCACGGATATCACGCGCTGACGCTGGGGCTGTATCAGAGCGAATTGCTGCGGCGGGTGGATCCGGCGGGCCGTAGCCTCGGGCGGTTCTTCGCTGAGGAGATCGCGGCCGCGGTCGGCGCCGATCTGTTCATCGGACTGCCCGAGACCGAGCCGATGGAACGGGTCGCCCAGTTGTCGGCGACCAAGGGCTGGGACATCTGGCGCTACGAACGCCGTGATCTGCCGTTGCGCATCGGCGGCGAGGTCTACGCCAAGCGCGGGCATTCCTATGCGGCCCTGACCAATCCGCGCCCGGGTGCGCCCGCGCGGGCCGCGCGACGGGAGTTCCTCGGCATCGAATGGCCCGGTATGAACGGTGTCGGCAACGCCCGCGCGCTGGCCAAGGTCTACGGCGCCGCGGCGGGCCGCACCGGCGAACTGCCCATCAGCGACGAAGTTCTCGACTTGCTCGCCGCCGCCGACACCGCCGACGATGTGCCCGCCGACGACCTGGTGCTGCACACCAAGAGCCGCTATCACCTCGGTTTCCGCAAGTCGCGCGGCACTTTCCGCTTCGGCTCGGACAAGCGGGCCTATGGCACAACCGGTTTGGGCGGCTCGTTCGGATTCGCCGATCCCACAACCGGATTGGGATTCGGCTACAGCATGAACCGTCTCGGCATGGCGATTCTCGACGATGTGCGCAGCCGCAACCTGCGTGAGGTCGTCGTGCGGTGCGCGGGGCAATAACCGAAACCCTCGCGCCCACGAAAAGCGGGCGCGAGGGCGGGGTGTCACAGCGAGGTCAGTGCGCGGAAACGCCGGTGATCTCGTTCGGGGCGGCAGCGAGTGTGGCTGTGGCCGTGATCTTTCCGTCGGACAGGTCGACGCGGTGCACCTGCTTGGAAGCCGGATCGCTCACGTAGGCGACACCGCCGCGCACGAACAGCGCCGGGCGAGCGTCCTGCCAGTCCAGCGGCTCCTGCCAGGTGCCGATCACCGGGATGGTGCGCACCTCCTTGCCCGCGACGGGGTCGATCACATGGATCTTGCCGTCGGTACCGAGCACCAGGGCTTCGCCCTGCGGGCCGCGACCGAGCGAGCGGAAGGTGTAGCTGGTGCCGATGTCGACCAGGCGCAGGGTGCCGTCGGCGGTGTTCACCAGCGAGATCTGCTGCGGGCGTTCGAGTTCGGCTTCCTTGTCCTGCTTGTAGTCGCCGAGCACGATCGGGGAGGCCTCGCTGCCGGACATGTTGCCGATCCGGCCGTAGGGCGTCGGGCTGGTCACCTTGGTGATCTTGCCGTCGCGGTAGACGACGGCGCCGGTCTGGCAGCCGACAACCACCGCTTCGCCCTGGGCGGCGGCTTCGCCGTGCACGCCGGGGCAGTCCTCGTTGCGGGCGAGCTCCTTGCGGTCCTTGTCGAGGGCCATCAGCCCCACTCGCGCGTCCTCGGTGCCGAGGGTGACCAGCAGGTTTCCGTTGCTCAGTTCCAGCGCGACACCGTGGTGCGCGGTGGCGGCCTTGTAGACCTCGGTCGAGGTGCCGCTGTCGATCTTGTCGGTGTCGATGACGGTGACCTCGCCGGTGCCGTCGGCGAAGAGCACGGTCTTGCCCGCGTGCCGCACCACGTGGCCGGGTTTCACCGCGGGGTAGTCGGTTCCGGTGAATTCGGCGGCGTAGGCGTCGAACACGCGGAAGCCGTCCTTGGTCGACACCATCAGGTGGTCGTCGTCGCCGGCCGGGTTGAGACGGTTGTATCCCTCGAGTTTCACGTCACCCTGCTGGGTGAGCGAGGCCCCGTCGAGGACGTAGATGCCGCCGTCATAGGTGAGGGCGATCGGTTCGGCGCCCGGGGTGTGCTCGTGGTCGTGGGCGGTGTCGTCCGCACCGCAGCCACTGAGCGCTACCACCGAGGCGAGTACTCCCGACATCGCCACCATCGTGCTGGTCCGCGACCTGTTCATGCGTTGCTCCATCTCTTCGTGCGTGAATTACGGTGTGGGCCCGGATAAACCACGGGCGATGGCCTCGGTGTTGGTACGCGCCATCTCCAGATAGGTGGCCGCACCCCCACCGGGCGCGGTGAGTGATTCGGTGTGCAGCGCGATCACCTGCACCTGCAATCCGGTGTGTTCGGCGAGGACGCGCGAAAGCCGGTCGGGCTGTCCGGAATCGGCGAAGATCGCGCGGACACCGGCGGTTCTGATCGCGGTGGCGAGACCGTCGAGATCGGACGCGCTCGGTGAGGCCAGGGTGGTGCCGCTCGGGATCACCGCACCGATCACCTGGAATCCGAATCGCTGTGCGAGATAACCGAACACGTGATGATCGGTGACCAGCTGCCTGCGCTCGGCCGGGATGGCGGCGAATCGCTCGGTCATCCACCGGTCCAGCTCGTCCAGTTCACCGAGATAGCGCTGCGTATTCGCCTCTACCGCACCGGCATCGACGCCCTCGACCTGGGCCAGCACCTCGGCGCTGATCGCTTCGACGGCCATGCGCACCCGGCGTGGGTCGGTCCAGAAATGTGGATCGGGCTGTCCCGCCGACTCATCGGAGGTGTAGCGGATCGGATCGGCCCGCTCGGCCACGGCCAACGTCGGCACCCCGGCCGCGACCGCCGCCTGCACATGCCGGACCACACCCTCCTCGAGTCCGAGTCCGTTGTGCACCACCAGTGCGGAACGTTCGATATCGGCAGCCTGACGTGCGGAGATCGCGAACGAATGCGGATCGGCCCCCGCCTGCATCAACACCGTCACCGGCACCGCGTCGCCGACGACGGCGCGGGTCAGATCGCCGAGGATGTTCGTGGTCACCACGATCCCGGATCGCTCGGCTCCGCTGGTGCACGCGCTCACCAACGGCACGAGCAGCGCGGCCGCGGCGAACAACCCGATCAGCCGGCGGATCGGCGCGAGACGCGGTCGACCCGAGTGGGCCGGCCGGAATCCGCACGCCGACAGCAAGCTCCGCACAAGGGCGGGGCCGCGATTTGGCGCGACCCCGTCACGAGCGTGGGCCTCGGCGAGGCCGGTGCCGGCCGAGGTGCTCGGTCGATCACACCGCCGCGCGGCCGGGTAGCGGTTCTCGGAGAATGCGTGCTTCACAGACCTGTCTCCACCATCAGCGAGGGCGCGATGTCCAGTGCGAACGTGCGCGCGAGGCGAAGGTTGTCGTTGTAGGCGATCTCGTAGACCTTGCGCCCACGAATGTCGTTGACGTAGGCACGATCCGGATCGACACGAATCACCGGCTGACCTTCGACGGGGCCGTCGGACACGGCGGTGCGCGCTGTCTCCGCGCCGGACACCGGGTCGATGCTGCGCAGGTTGCCGTCACGGGTGAGCACCAGCAGCGGTGACCCCTCACCCGCGGTGTTCACCGCGACCACATCGCCTACCGCGGTGCGTGTCCAGGTCTTCTTCCTGATGTCGAGGGTCCACACGCCGTCGCGCCCCGCCTGCGCGGTCAGCGTGGTGCTGCCGGGGCGGTGGGTGAATGCGCTCGCCCGGTCCGAGGTCGGCGCCGGGTAGGGGATCTTCTCGGCGACGAAAGCGCCGTCTCGCTGCGCCACCACCAGTGCGCCGTCGGCACAACCGAAGACGACTCCGCGCCTGGTGACGGCCTGTCCCCGCGGCTGCGGACAGGTGGCGGCCTGCTCTTGTCCCGCCGCGCCGTCACGCCCGCGCACCTCGACTCGACCCGAGCCCTCGGCGACCACGATCCGCTCGGCATAGGGCACCGCGATGCCCTCGACCCGGCGTTGCGCCTGGGCGACACCACTGTCCAGCGTCGGACGGTCGAACAAGATCGTCGCACCGGAGTCGAGCACCACCGAGGCGACGGCGGGGTCGCTGTAGGCACCGACAACCCCGGAACCACCCGCACCGGCGTCGGCCGCGGCGATTACACCGATGTCACGGATGGGCGCCTGGTAGTAGTGCCGGTGGTCGTCGTGGTCGACCGTCCACCCGCCGCTGTCCACGATCCGCACCGACGCACCCGCGCTCAGATACGCGAAGCGCCCGTCGCCGACCGCCGCGACGGCCGGAACCCGCTGGTCACCGGTGCTGGGCGGCGGCGATCCCGCGGTGCCCGGTTGGGCCTGCGGCCGAGCGCTTTCCGGTGCCCCGGTGTCGATCGAGGTGACCGTCTCGGTCAGCAGATCGATCACCCGAACAGCGCCGGTCGCATCGGCGAGAACCAGGCGCGTCTGCGCCTCACTCATCTCCTCGGCACCGGCGACGAACCCGTGCGGAGTCTCCTCGACCACCGCGGGTTCCTCCGCCGGGGCGCACCCCACCAACGGCAGCGCGGCGAGCGCGGCCACCGACGCGGCCCCGACCTTGCCGAACCGGTCCCGCACCGCCGAGCAGATCGCCGACACGAAGAACGACCCCACCGCCACGGCCGCGATGGTCGCGCCTGCCGCCGTACCCGCATGCCACGAAACGACCAGCCCCGCCACGGTGGAGAACCCGCCGATCAGCGCGGCGATCACCATCACCATCGGAATCCGGTCCGACCAGAACACCGCGGCCGCGGGCGGGGCGATGAGCAACCCGAACACCAACAGCGTCCCGACGACGTGGAACGAGGCCACGATCGCCAGGGTCAGCAGCCCGACGAGGGCCACTTGCGCCGCTTTCGGATGCAACCCCAGCGTGTGCGCTTTCCGTGGATCGAAGCTCAGCGCGACGAACGCCCGATGCCCGAGCACGGCGATCACCAGGGCAACCGCCAGCGCCGCAACGAGATACCACAGGTCGACGGTCCGCACGGCGAGCACATCACCGAACAGGAACCCGGTCAGATCCACCGCGAAGGACTGCGACCGCGACACCAGGATCACACCGGCCGCGAGCATCCCCACGAACAGCAACCCGATGGCGGTATCGGCCGCGAACCGCTTACTGCGCGAGAGCAGCGACACCCCGGCGGCCATGGCCGCGCAGCTGATCGCGGCGCCGATCATCAGATTCCCGCCGAGCAATGCCGCGACCGCGACGCCGGGCAGCATCCCGTGTGCCATCGCGTCGCCGAGGAATGCCATGCCGCGCACCACCACCCAGGTCCCGGCGAGGGCGCACACGCACGACACGAGCAGCCCACCCCACAGCGCGCGTTGCACGAAAGCCACCTCGAACGGGGCGAACAGCCACTCCATAGCGCGAGACGATATACTGAAAACGATTATCGTTTCAATTGAGGTGAGATGCAGCACACAGACGACGCAGCAATCCGGATCGAGCATCTGAGCGCCGGCTACCCAGGTCGGCCCGTGCTCTGCGAGGTGTCGGCCACGATCCCGCGCGGGCAGGTGACAGCGATCGTCGGGCCCAACGGCTCGGGGAAATCGACCCTGCTCGGCGTCCTCGCGGGCACCGTGACGGCACAGGCGGGCACGGTGCACCGCGGCACCGCTCGGCGTCCCGCTTTCGTGTTGCAGCACACGGCGATTCCGCCGACCCTGCCGATCACCGTGCGGGAGGTGGTCGCGATGGGGCGCTGGGCGCACCGCGGACCGTGGCGGCGCCTGACCCGCGCGGATCGCGAGATCGCGCGAGCCTGCCTGGAGAGAATGGAGCTCACCGCGTTGGCGACTCGGCGGCTCGACACCCTGTCGGGCGGGCAACGCCAACGCACCCTGCTCGCGCAGGCGCTGGCGCAGGAATCCGATCTACTGCTGCTCGACGAGCCGGCGGCCGGCTTGGACGAGGCCTCGCAGGCCGAGATCTCGCGCGCCCTGGCACAGATCAGCGCGGCGGGTGTGACCGTGGTGCAGGCCACCCACGACCTGGACGAGGCGAGTAGGGCCGACCACTGCCTGCTGCTGCGCGAGGGTCGGCTGAAGGCCGCGGGTCACCCGGAGAAAGTGCTGGTCAAAGCCTAGAGTCGAGAGCATGACCGAGAAATTCGACTCCGTCGAGGCCTATCTGGCGGCCCAGCCGTCGGCCCAACGCGCCGTCCTGCAGCAGATTCGTGACACGATCCACCGCGCGGTGCCGGACACGGGCGAGAAGATCAGCTACGCCATGCCGGCCGCCACCGTCGACGGTCGGGTGTTCATCTTCTTCGCGGGCTGGAAAGCCCATGTGAGCGTGTACCCCGCCCCCGACGGGGACGAGGCGCTCGCGACTGCCATCGAGCCCTATGACTCGGGTCGTGGCACCTTGAAATTCCCACTCGGCGAACCGATCCCGTACGACCTGATCGCCCAGGTGGCGGTTCACCTCGCCGAGCGGGTGGGCAAGAGCTGACTACCAGTCGGCTTCGGTGTAGCGGATGATCCCGCGAATGTTCTTGCCGTCCAGCATGTCCTGGTAGCCCTGGTTGATCTCTTCGAGCGAGTAGCTGCGCGTGACCATGTCGTCCAGATTGAGCTGGCCCGCCTTGTAGAGCGAGAGCAGTTGCGGCGCGTCCTGGCGGGCGTTGCCGCCGCCGAAGATGCAGCCCTTCACCGTCTTCTGCAGCATCGACAGCAAGAAGGTGTTCATCTTGACGTCGCCCGCGTCCATGCGACCCATCGAGGTGACGACGAGGGTGCCCGCCTTGCCGGTGAGGATCAGACCCTCTTCGACGTAGTCGCCGTGCATCTCGCCCATGGTGAGGATGACCTTCTCGGCCATCCGCCCCTCGGTGGCCTCGATCATCGGCATGATCGCGGCGGCCATGCTCTCGTAGGTATGGGTGGCGCCGAACTTCTGCGCCTGTTCCAGCTTCCACGGATTCGGGTCGATGGCGATGACCTTCGAGGCACCGGAGAGCACAGCGCCCTGCAGCGCGCTCATACCGACGCCGCCGATGCCCGCGATCACCACGGTCTCCCCCGGCTGCACCTGCGCGACATGGGTCGAGGAACCGAAACCGGTCGGCACACCGCAGCCCACGAGGCAGGCCACCTCGAACGGGATGGTGGGGTCGATCTTCACCACGGAGGTGTGGTGCACCGTCATGTACGGGGCGAACGTGCCGAGCAGGCACATCGGGATGACGTTCTCGCCACGCGCCTGGATGCGGTAGGTGCCGTCCGAAATCGCCTGTCCCATCAGCAGTCCGGCGCCCAGGTCGCACAGCGCCATGTTCCCGGCGACGCACGCGGGACAGCGTCCACACGCGGGGATGAACGACAGGATGACGTGGTCGCCCACCGCCAGGTCGGCCGGACAGTTCGGGCCGAGCTTGGTGATGACACCCGCGCCCTCGTGTCCGCCCATCACCGGATAGGCCGGCATCGGCGTCGCGCCGGTGACGATGTGATGGTCGGAGTGGCACATGCCCGCCGTTTCCATCCGGATCTGCACTTCACCGGCGACGGGGTCGCCGACCTCGATCTCCTCGACCGACCATTCCTGATCGGTGCCCCACAGGATCGCGCCCTTCGTCTTCATGCCGGTAGACCTCTCGCCAAGCTCGTGCCTCGTTGTGACTGCACTCACCCTAACGACAAAACGTCAGTTTCTGAAACACGTTCTAGAAATTTATCGAGAAATTTCTATCCGCGCACGTCGTGGACGTGGTGCACGAGGTCGTGCAGGAAGTACCGCCCCAGCGAGGTGACCGTGAACAGCGAGCCGTCGCTGCGCGCACCCCGCAGGTCGAGCCGATCCGAAGGCACCGAGGCGAACGCGGCGGCCACCCGATCGGCGGCCACCGCCAATTCCCGCGCGACGACGGCGGGGTCCTGCTCGCCGTAGCGCTCGGCCACCGCGGTCGCGTCCTGATCCCAGTTCTCGAACCGCGGCGCCTCGACGCCGTCACCGGCCAGCATCAGGGCCAGCCTGGAGTCGAAGATCCGGCACACATCGCGCACGTGCGCGCCGTATTCGAGAACCGACCAGGTCAGCTCGTCCGGGCGGGCCCGCGCGTCGTCGCGTTCGAGTGCCGAGCCGATCCGGGCGGCGCTGTCGAGAGTGTGCTCGGGCACGGCCGCGTACGCGATGGTCTCGGCGTCGAATCCACACTCGGAGCAGGCACGTTCGAGGACCCAGGTCCAGTTCTTCGTGTCGGGAACGATCATGAAATCAGCCTAGATTGTCCGCTTCTTGCGCTCCATCAATATCGAGCCAATCTCCGGCGATATCCGGGCATCATTCGGCGAGCTGATTCGCTTGCTCGAACATCTCCAGCGTGACCGCGTGCAAGAAGTCGCCGACAGGTTTGGGCGCCTTGCCCGCGAACGCCCGCGCGTAGGTGCCCTCGAGCACGATGCCCAGCTTGAAGCAGGCCAGCACGGTGTACCAGGTGACCGCGCCGAGGTCGCGGTCGGAGAACTTGCCGTAGTGCTCGATCATCTCGGCCTCGCTCGGCAGGCCACCGACGGTGCCGAGCGTGCCCATCAGACCCGCGCCGACGGTGCCGGGTTCGGGCCGGGTCGCCAGCTGCCAGCCGAGGTCGAGCAAGGGGTCGCCGATCGTCGACATCTCCCAGTCGACCATCGCCGCCACCTCGGGGCCGTCGTAGTCGAACATCATGTTCGCCAGGTGACAGTCGCCGTGCATGATGCCGGGCATCCAGTCCGTCGGCCGGTGCCGTTCGAGCCAGTCACCGATGCGATCGACACCGGGAATCTGCGGGCCGGGGTAGCCCTCGTTGCTGTTGTAGGAGTCGAGCTCGCGCAGCCAGCGCGGGACCTGACGTTCGAGGAAGCCCGCGGGGCGGCCGTAGTCGTCGAGGCCGAGCGCCTGGTAGTCCAGGGAGCCCAGGCGGGCGATGGCCTCGACGGCGGACAGACCCATCTGGCGCCGGATCTCGGGGTCACCGGCGTGCAGGTCGGGCAGTTCGGTCTGTGGGTTGAAACCGCGAATGGGCTCCATCAGATAGAACACCGCGCCGATCACCGACTCGTCGTCGCAGGCGGCGATCACCCGGGGCGAGCGCACCTCGGTGTCGGCGATCGCGGCGAGCAGTCGCGATTCCCGGCCGATCACCTCATTGCTCTTGGCGCGCAGGTGCTTGGGCCCGCGCCGCAACACATACTCGCGTCCGCCTCGCGTGAAGCGCAGCATCACGTTCTGCGTGCCACCCCCGAGAGCGGTCACCGCGTCGAATTCTGTCCCGGGCAAGCCCTGTTCGTCCATCCACCGCCCGATCGCCGCGAAATCGACGATCGCCGGATCAACATCGACAGGTTGAGAAACAGCCATGGCGCATATTCTTCCCGACATCGCTGGGGACTGCGCGGGAATGCGCACGCGCACGCCCGGCGTAATGTCTCTGCCACGATGCGCACGCTCTTGATCGACAACTACGACTCGTTCACCTACAACCTCTATCAGCTGATCAGCGAGGTCAACGGGAGCGAGCCGACCGTCGTGCGCAACGACGAGGGGCCGGTGGATCTCGAGCACTTCGACAACGTGGTGATCTCGCCCGGCCCCGGCCGTCCGGACCGCGACCGCGACATGGGAATCTCGACCGCGCTGATCGCGCGGGCCGACCTGCCGCTGCTCGGCGTATGCCTCGGCCATCAGGGGATCGTGCTCGGCGCGGGCGGAACCGTGGAGCGCGCACCGCAGGCCAGGCATGGATTTCTCGATCAGGTGAGCCACGACGACCGCGACCTGTTCGCCGGTCTGCCGCAGGGTTTCACCGTCGTGCGCTATCACTCGCTCGCCGCCCGGCAACCGCTGCCCGCGACGCTCGAGGTGACCGCGTCGACGAGCGACGGGGTGATCATGGGGGTGCGCCATCGTCAACGGCCGCAGTGGGGAGTGCAGTTCCATCCCGAGTCGGTGTCGAGTGAATTCGGAGCCGCGCTGCTGCGAAACTTCGCCGATCTCACCAAGGCCCGTGTGCGGGTTTCCGCGCCCGTGGTCGTGCGCGGACCCTCGACAACGCCCGTCGCACCCGAGCGCTCGTTTCGCTTGCGGCACAAGGTGATCGAGCGCGCCATCGATACCGAGGCGATTTTCCTGCG
This sequence comes from Nocardia sp. NPDC058633, assembly GCF_042717045.1. Classification (NCBI taxonomy): domain Bacteria; kingdom Bacillati; phylum Actinomycetota; class Actinomycetes; order Mycobacteriales; family Nocardiaceae; genus Nocardia; species Nocardia sp. NPDC058633. The sequence continues at coordinate 148,923 of NZ_JBHXRA010000010.1, read as the reverse complement.
CCGCTGCGACTCGGCCGCGCCCGCGTTCTGGCTCGACAGCGAGCACGTCGAGCCCGGTCTGGACCGGTTCTCCTTCCTCGGTGATGCGAGCGGCCCGCACGCCGAAATCGTCGGCTACCGGGTCGGCGACGGCTCCGTCACCGTGACGGACGCGGCGGGCACTCGCACCGTCGCGGGAACGGTCCTGGACTATCTCGATCGCGAGCTCCGGGGCAGGCACTGCGAAACCCCGCCGCTGCCCTTCGATTTCGCGGGTGGCTACGTCGGCTATCTCGGCTACGAGGTGAAGGCGGACTGTGGTGGTCGCGATGCCCACCGCTCCCCCACCCCCGATGCCCAGTGGATTTTCGCCGACCGCTTGATCGTGGTCGACCACGAAGCCGGACAGACCCACCTGCTGGCCCTGACCGAACCCGCCACCGAGCGCGACGCCGAGCAGTGGCTACGCGAGACCGCCGCCGACCTCGACGATCTGCCGACCTGGGTCAACCCGGCCGACCTGCCCGTGCCCGCCGATCCCGACGCCGTGCAGGCACATCTGCTGCGCGGACGCGAGCGCTATCTGGCCGACATCGCGGTGTGCCAGGACCGGCTGCACGCTGGTGAGTCCTACGAGATCTGCCTGACCGACGCGGTCGCGGTCGCCGCCGCCCCCGACGACGGGCTCGCCCTGTACCGGCGACTGCGCCGGTACAATCCCGCGCCGTACGCTGCCTACCTGCGCTTCGACGGTCTGGACGTGGCCTGCTCCTCGCCGGAACGATTCATCAAGATCGACCGGGACCGGGTTGTCGAGAGCAAGCCGATCAAAGGCACCGCCCCCCGCGGACGAACCGCCGACGAGGACGAGAGCCTGCGCCGCGCACTGGCCGACGACCCGAAAACCCGCGCCGAGAACCTGATGATCGTCGACCTGCTGCGCAACGACCTCGGCCGCGTCTGTGAAGTCGGTTCGGTACACGTCCCGAAGCTGATGGGCACCGAAACCTATTCCACCCTGCACCAATTGGTGTCCACCGTGCGCGGGACCCTGCGCCCGGACACCGGTGTGATCGATTGCCTGCGCGCCTGCTTCCCCGGCGGCTCGATGACCGGCGCACCGAAGCTGCGGACCATGGAAATACTCGACGAAACCGAAACCGAAGCGCGCGGCGTCTATTCGGGCACCATCGGGTTCCTCGGCCTCGACGGCACCGCCGATCTCAATATCGTCATCCGCACCGCGGTCCGCTACGACGACGAGTGGCGGATCGGCGCGGGCGGCGCGATCGTCCTCGATTCCGATCCCGAGGCCGAGTACGCGGAGATGGTGCTCAAAGCGGCGGCGACCTTCCGCGCGCTCACGCCCGGAACCTGAGTTTCACCGCCGACGGCGCCCGCGCTTGTCCGGCTCCGGCTCCGGCGCGGGCTCCTCGCCCCCACGCCCGGCGATCCGGCCGAGCAGCCCGACTCCGGGCAGTTTCGCGACCGCGCCGAACACGTCTTCGCCCAGGGAGATCATCGCCTCGAGCCGCGGCAACAGGCGATCGTAGGTGGCGAACACCGGATCGGCCAGCGCCAACGTGCGATCGAGCCGATCGATGGTGCTGTTGAGCCGATCCACCGCGATCGACAAGTTCTCCACCAGATCCGGCAATTGCGCCGCCAGCTGCGCCGAGGCCGGTGGCAGTCGAACCGCCGCGTCGAAGGCGTATCCCGCGGTCTGCTGCGCGGCGTCGATCGCTTGCCCCGCCGCGGTCTGGGCGGCGCCCACCGCGGCCTGAGCGGCCGACAACAACTCGGCGCCCGGCACCTTCCGCGCCTGCGCCGACGGAGCGGGCTCCGGCGCGCGCCCCCGCTTCCTCGGGTTCGTCATGACACCACTGTGCCGCAAGGATGCCGCCGACGCAGGGAAGCACACCCCCACACCACCCCGTGTCACCCCGAGCCCTGCCCCCACTCGCCCGACGACACCGGACACCACCTGAGACCGCAGCCCCGGCCCCACTCCCCCGCACCGCTCGGACCCAGCGCCGCAAAACTGTGTCAGACCGGCATGACATCATGCGAACACCATGGAACTACGCAAGGGTGCGCACGCACCGGTCCCGACATCGCTTCTCGCCGTGGTCGTTTCATGGCGGTCTGCGCATTCCGTAGACGCGCATGCCTTGCTGGTCACCGAGTCGGGCCTCGTGCGCGGCGACCGGGATTTCGTCTTCTTCAACGCGCCTCGCCATGTCTCCCAGGCGGTGACCCTGGACCAGGAGCCCGCCCCCGGCACCGCGCGGCTGAGCATTTCGCTGCCCCGCACCGAGGCCGACGTGGCGCGCATCGTCATCAGCGCGTCCCTCGACGACGCCACCTTCGACCAACTCCCCGACCTCACCTTGACCGTGCACGCCGCCGACGGCCCGATCGCCCGGTTCACCATCGACGGCATCGAAGACGTCCAGGCGATGATGTTCGGTGAGTTCTACCGCCGCGACGGCCACTGGCGTTTTCGGGCGATCGGCCAGGGCTGGTCCGGCGGGTTGGCCGGGCTGGCCGGTGAATTCGGGGTCACGGTGGACGAACCCGCCGCCGGGGGCCCCAACGCCGCGTCCGCCGATCGGACGAGGGTGCCCGCGCGACCGGTTCGGGCGCCATCGCCGGACATCGCGCGCCCCGCCGAGCACGCCCGCGTCGCGAGTGGGCCCTCTCGACACGACGCCTCGACCTACCTCGACGACTCGGCCGACACCGATCCGATCGCATCACCGCCCATCGGACCGACATCGCCACGCCCACCGGCCCTGGCCCGCCGCGTCATCGACGTCCCGCCCCCGCCACCCCAGGATCCGGACATCGCCGACTGGCACCCCGACCCGGACTCACCCGATCAGCTCCGCTGGTGGGACGGCACCGAATGGACCGCCGGTGTTCGCCCGTACGTCCACGATCAGCGATCTCGCTGCGCACGCTGCGGCAACACGCTGCGGCGCAAGCTGTTCGGTGGTCATGTGCAATGCAAGAGCTGTGCCGGCGACATCGAGGAATTCCTCACCCACTGGCGCAACCGAGCCAGGCGCGTACTCGCCGGACCCGGCACCATGTCGCAGGAATGGACCGAGGTGTGGGCAGCCCTGCGCTTCCAGCGCATCGACGAGGAGCGCGGCCGCACCCTCCTGCGCGAGGCGGGCCTGACCCAGATCGAGCGAATGGTCGCCTTCGCCTTCGCCGACGGTGAGGTTTTCGCCGACGAACTGGACGCTTTCGAACACGTCGTCAGCGAGTTGGCGCTGTCGGGCGGCATCGTCGACGATCTGCGCCGCCGAATGCACCGCGGCCGCACCCTGTCCCGCTTGCGCGCCGGCGAACTGCCCACCGTCAACACTCCCGGCCTGCACCTGGACCCCGAGGAGCGCGTCCACCTCGACCTACCCGCCGTCCACATCCGCATGCTCGCCCGCGGCCCACGCAACACCGAGGGCCGCCTCATCGGCAGCTCCAAGAAACTGCGCTTCGTCGGCGACGGCACCGGCATCGAACTGCCGTGGAACCGGGTGGTGTCGGTGCATCCCGAGCACGGCACCGTTGTGCTCGCGGCCACCTCCGCCCGCGGCGGCGCGACCTTCGGCGTAACCGACCCCGACTACGTGGCGGCGGCACTGGAAGGCGCGCTGCGCGTAGCGAAACGCCTGGTCCTGACACCGGGGCAGCTCGACAGCCGCAGCATCCCGCAGGATGTCAAAGCCCAGGTGTGGCAGCGCGACGGCGGCGCGTGCGTCGAGTGCGGCGACGGCCACTACCTGGAGTTCGACCACATCATCCCGCTCAGCCGTGGTGGTGCGACGAGCGTGACGAATCTGCAGATCCTGTGCCGGGGCTGCAATCGCGCCAAAGGCGCTCGGATCTAGCTGAGAATGGCGTTCATGATGGTGCCACCGCTGGTGGCGACCACACCGCCGATCATCGCGCCCGCGATCATCTTCGGCGACTCCATGGCGCTACCGTTCCACTTCTCCCAGGCGAACTTTCCGCCCGCGACGGTGATGGCGAGCACACCCGACAGGATCATGAACCAGGTCAAGTACTGAACCATTTGCATGATCTTGTCCGACAGCGGAGGCGCTTCCGGGGTCGGATTGCCGATCTGCGCATACGTGGTGATGGTGTCGGCCATCGACGTCAGAATGATGCTCATAGCCTGCTCCCCTATCGCGTGACGCGAACTGCGTTCCAGCCCTGCCGTATTGGATCGTGGTCCAGGATACGGGCGCGAACCCCCCGCACACCAACAAAACCGATCGGTTCGCTCGACCTGGGCACCGACATCGTCGCACATGACCGGATACCATCGGTGCAGAGTTCATCGTCGTTCCGTTCCTCCGAGATACCGAGTGAGACCCCATGTTTCTGGCCGCCGTCACCGATACCTTGGCCCAGATCGGCAATCCGACCCCCGAAGCGCCACCCCTGGCGAACAAGATCATGCAGATGGTCAGCTACCTGACCTGGTTCATCCTGTTGTCCGGCATCGTCGCCATCACTGTCGCGGGCGGAAAGTTCGCCTGGGAGAAGTGGACCGGCGGTGCGATGCAGTCGCCGAAGATGGTCGCGGGCGCGATGATCGGCGGCGTCGTCGCCACCAGCGCGGGCACCATCATGAACGCGATGCTCTAGGTTCCTGCTCCACTCGGGACGGTCCGGGATACCCGGGCCGCCTCGACCGGCCAGGAACGAGTCGACCCGAGTTCTGTCGGGATCAACAGAACTCGGGCCACCGGGGTTGTCGAGTGTCGGCGCACAGCATCTACCTCCTGTCGTTCAGCGGGTCGGTTCGGCTAGGTGTAGAGCCGGTCCACGAAGGCGTTCAGGTTCTCCACCACCCGCCGCGCCTTCTCCTCCGGCGTCAGATCCTCGCGATACCGGCTGCCCATCGAGGGCCGCTTCTTGTTGCGCGCGTACAGCGAGCAGGCCAGATCGGTGCACATATAGCTGCCGACCGTGTTCCCCTTACGCCCCGACTCGCCCGCTTTGCTCGCGGTCATCAGCGAAACACCACCACCGGAGTGCGTGGTGAGACAGATCGTGCACATCTGCGTCTTGCCGGACCCTCCGGTCTCGTGCCGCAACGCGACACTGACCAGCCCGTCCTCCCGAGGCACCGAGATATAACAGCGCCCCGCGTACGACGGGTCGGTCCAGCCGAGGAAGTCGAGATCCTCCCAGGGCCGTTCACCCAGGTCACGCGGCACATTCAACCGCTTGGCGTCACCTTTCGAACAGTTGACGAACGACGACCTGATGTCGCGTTCGGTAATGGGTTCCATGCGTCGATCCTTTCCGTCTGCGAACAGCAAACGGTAGACACGCTAACGATCCCCACCTGCGCTGACAAGCGGATTTCCGAGCACGGGCGAGGAGAACTCACCGCGCCTCGAACGCGAGCAGGGTAGCCGACCTGCTGCGATCGCGCGGAACCCTCGACGAGGTGATCGACCGAGCCGGTGAGGGGCTGGCTGTCAGCGGATGATTCCCGCCGCACGCGCGGCGCGCAGCCAGTCCGGGAATTCGGCGAGCAGGCGGCGGTAGAGCTCGGCGTCGTCGACCCGGTCGATGTCGTCGAGGGCGAAGAACCCCGCGTTGTCGACCACGCGGCCATCGAGTTCGTCGAGGGTGCGCAGGACACCGAAGTTGGCGGTGCCGAGGCCGATGAACTGCCAGAAGGCGGGCAGCTGGGCGGCCTCGCGCATCAGGGCGGCGATCTCGCGCTTCTTCGCGAAGCCCCCGTCGGTGAAGAACAGCACCAGGGTGGGCTCGGTCGTCAAGGTGTCGATGACCGCGCGCATGATCGGCAGTTCGTCGTTGCGGCCGCCGATCGCGTCGTAGTCGATGCCCTGGTGGGTGCCCTTGAGGTGCAGGTAGGTCTTGGCCCACTGCTCACCGCCCGCGACGGTGATGTCGGGCAGCTTCGTGTAGCTCAGCGCGTAGAGGTAGGCCTCGAGCGTGCCGTCGTCGTCGAGTTGGGTGGCGACCGGGATCATCCGTTCGACGACCCGGTGCACGGTCGCGCCGCTGTACATCTTCTGCATGCTGCCCGTTTTGTCGATCACCAGCACCACCCTGGCCCTGGCTCCGAGAGCGCTCTTGTCGATCAGGACCTTCGCGACTTCCCGCTTGCGCATGTCCAGCTTCTGCCGCTTCTCGAAAGACAGCGCCGCCTCCCCCGGCACGGTCCGCACTTCGGGCACCGCGACAACATCCGGCTCGTCGTCGACGCTCACCCCGTGATCGGTGACCAGGTCGGCGAAACCGCCCGCGTATCCCTGCCCCACAGCGCGGACCTTCCACTGCTCGCCCCGGCGATACAGTTCGAGCGCGATGACCACAGATTCCCGATCGAGCCCGTCGATCACATACTCGTGCAACACATTTCCCGCGCGATCAGTGACCGTCGCCACCGGAGAGTCGGCGCTGGCGAACGTCTCGCCGGCTGCCGCAGCAGTGATCACCGCGCGAATCTGCGCGATCTCGCCCGGCACGGCTGCCAGCGACACCTCGAGTCCGGCACCGGTGAGCCGAACACCCGGCGCCTGCGGCTGATTGAAGAAGACGAAGTCCGCGTCCGAGCGAACCTTTCCCGCGTCGGTCACCAGCAGTGCCGAGAGATCGGCAGCGACGCCACCGCGAACCGACAGCACCACCTCGGCCGACGCCAGTCCGGCGTTCTGCCCCTTCATCAGCGCAGCAGCCACTGCGGCCCCCTCATCTCGCTCCGTGCTCGGCCGTAATGCCCCACACCCTAGGCGAGAACCGATCAGATCCAGCCCTTCTCGCGCGCTTTGAGGGCCGCTTCGTAGCGATTGGACACTCCGAGCTTGGTCATGGCCGAGGACAGGTAGTTGCGGGTGGTGCCCGGCGAGAGGTGTGCGCGTTTGGCGATGTCGTCCACGGAGGCACCGTCGGCGGCGAATTCGAGAACGTCGGCCTCGCGGGCGGTGAGGACGGTGTCCCCGGCGCTGATGGCTTCGGCCGCGAGTTCGGGATCGACGTATCGGCCACCGTTGTGCACCGACCGGATCACCTCGGCCAGCGTCGCCGCCGAGGTCGTCTTGGGCAGGAACCCGCGCACGCCCGCGGCGAGCGCGCGTTTCAGATAGCCGGGTCTGCCGTGACTCGTGACGATCACCGTGCCCGCGCCGGGGGTCGTGCGCAGCAGTTCGATCGCTGTGTCGATGCCGTCGATGCCCGGCATCTGCAGATCGATGACTGCGACCGCGACGGGCTCGCCCGCCTCGGCCCTGCGCCGCCACGCGGCGACGAGTTCCGCGCCGGAGCCGACATGGGCGACGACCTCTAGATCGGGTTCCAGGCCGAGCATCGTCGCCATCGCGGCGCGGATGAGGGTTTCGTCGTCGGCGAGGAATACCGGAATCACTGATTCTCCCAATGGATTTCGAGGATGAACTCGTCGTCGGACATGGCGATGTCGAGAGTCGCGCCGACGGCGGCGAGTCGTTCGCCGAGCCCGCGCAGCCCGGATCGTTCACCGATCGAGCCTTGTGGGCGGTCGTTGCGCAGCGACATCCCCGCCCCGCCGAGGGTGAGGGTCGCGGTCGTCGCCGCGGAGTGTTCGACGATGTTGGTCGTCCCCTCGCGCACCACCCAGGCCGCGACCTCATGGAACGCGGTGGGAATCTTGGCCGCATCGCCTTCGACGACGAGTCGGCACCCCGCCGCGGACAGCAGCGAACGCGCCCCGGCCACCTCGCCGCGCAGGTCGATGTTGCGGTACCCGCGCACCAGCGTGCGCATCTGCCCCATCGATTCGACCGCCAGCGTTCTGACCTCTTCCATCTCCGAGACCGCGCGATCGGCATCACCTGCGCGCAACAGCGCCATCGCCAGTTCGCTTTTCACCGCGACGGCCGAGAATCCACGGCCGACGACGTCGTGGAGGTCGCGCGAGAAGCGCAGCCGCTCCTCGGCGACCCGCAGTTGCGCCTCGACCTCTTTGGTCCGTTCCAACTCGTCGATGATTCCCAGCGCCCACACGGTGAGCAGCGTCAACGCGATCGCGAACACCCCCGCGAGCAGCAACGTCGCGGTGCCCTTCAGTCCCGCTTCCAGCGGTGCCGCCAGCACCGGCGGGGTGGCCACGCTCAGGCCGATCAGAATCCACCACTTGTGCCGGGTGAACGCGATCACGGAGAAGATCGTCAGCAGGGCCGCGGACACACCGACCACGCGCGCGCTGACAACAGTCGACTCGTCGGCGGCGACATGGGCGACGATTCCGCCGGCCACCCAGATCACGACCAGTGTCGCGGTGGCGAGCGGCAGCATCCGCGGCCGTGCCACCACACCGGGCACGGTGGCGAAGTCGGGTTGCGCCTCCACCGCGAGCATCGCCGCGATACCGGCGACGATGATCACGACCACCGCCAACATCGAGTCGTCGGACATCGCCAACGCGACGACCAGACCGGCGATGGCCGCCTGGAACGTGAGCCGTGAGTAGAGCCGGAACTTGGCCGACCCCGACAGCTCGTGCCACCAGGCGGTCGCGCGCATCACCCGCGGTCGTCCCAGCGGAAGCTCTTGCGGGTCAGCACGAGCGCCACCACGGTCCATAGCGCCAGTGTCGCAAACGGCCGGACGGATTCGGTGACCGTGTCCACGAAGCTGAGGGTGATGTCGGATTCGGTGACCGTCGACAGCTTGCCCGCCGCGCCGAGGGAGATGAGATCGGAGACAGCCGCGAAAGGAGTCCACTCGGCCACCTGCGCCAGCCGGTCGGGCAGCACATTGCGGATGGAGCCCATGCCCAGCATCGCGACGATCATCACCGGCAGCGAGGTGATCTGCGCGGCCTCGGCGTTCTTGGTGTACGCGCTGGTCGCCAGGGCGAGCAGCGAGAACAGCGCCGTTCCGCCGACGAGTGCCACCGCGATCGCCAGGAAGTTGACGGGGCCGGGCGTGCCGGCGCCGTAGACCGCCACGGTGACCACCACGGTGCACGCGAGCGTCATGATGGCGCCGGGTACGGCCGGGGCGAGTTGGATCTGCCAGTCGGCGGCCTCACCGGTGCGCAGCCGTTTCAGCACGCCTTCGCTGCGACGGGTGGTCACCATCGAGAGCACCGAGTAGTACTGCACGAACAGCAGGGCGAGCATCGCGAGCAATTCGAAGGTCACTGCCGCCACGGCGGCAGTCGGCTCGGTGTCTTTGCGGGCGATGAGGAAGGTGGCCAACGGAATTCCGATCGGGAACACCGTCGCCATGTAGACGAGAGTCTTGTTGCGCCGGAACTGCAACCACTCCGCCCTGGCGAGAGCGGTGAGTGGTCGACGGCGAAATCCGTTGGCGGGCAAGGTGGTGGTCATCGTGCTCCGATCAAGGTGGGAGTGTTGGATTCGGCGACATCCAGAAAGACCGATTCCAGGGAGGCCGCGCGCGCCTCGAGCCCGGTCAAGCGCACGCCCGCTTCGCGTGCCCAGCCGAGCAGTTCGAACAGGTGGCCCTGTAAATCGTTGGTACTGACGGTGACTCGGGCCTGTGCGTCGATGTCTGCACCGCGCAACTGCGGCACCGGCAGGCCCGGGTGGTCGAAGACGATCCGCGCCGGGTGGTCGTCGACGATGTCACGCAGCGTGCCCCTGCGGGCGACCGCGCCCTTGTGCATGATCGCGATCTGATCGGCGAGCGCTTCGGCCTCGTCCAGATAGTGGGTGGTGAGGACCATCGTCACCCCCGACGCTTTGAGGTCGGCGAGCAATTGCCATGTCCCACGACGACTTTCCGGATCGAGCCCGGTGGTCGGTTCGTCCAGGAACAGCAGACGCGGTTGCCCGAGTAGGGCACAGGCCAGATCGACGCGCCGCTGCTCACCCCCCGACAACGAGCCGACTCGCACGCCCGCGCGATCGGTCAGGCCGACCTGCGCCAGCACGGCGTCGACTGTCGTCGGATCGGTGCAGGTTCCGCGCCACATCTCCAGCGTCTCGGCGACGGTGAGCTCGGCGGGCAGCCCACCGGACTGCAGCATGATGCCGACCCGGGGGCGCACCTGGTCGCGGTGGCGGAGCGGGTCGAGGCCGAACACTTCGACCTCGCCCGCCGACGGGGCGATCAGTCCCTCCAGCATGTCGAGCGTCGAGGTCTTGCCCGCGCCGTTCGTCCCGAGCAGCGCGAACACCTCCCCCTCGTGCACCTCGAGGTCCACACCTCTGACGGCCTCGAAGGCGTCGTCGCCGCGCCCGTACGTTCGGCGCAGCCCGCGTGCGGTGATGACGTCTGTGTTTCTCATGCCTTCTACGGTGCTCGACACGGCGCGTCACCAGTAGTAAGCGCAGTCACCGATCTCCGATGGAATTCACATGGGTCGGCCATGACATAAGTCATCGGTCGCCGATTGTTCGGAGTCCGACATTCACCGACCGCCCACCGGCGATCGGTCTACTATTGGTCGTAGTAGACCGATCATCGGAGGGGCAATGAGCGATCCGAACGAAGCCGATCCCGGGCGCGAGACCACAAGGCCGTTGGCTGCTCGACTGGTTCGATCGTGCTCCCGGTTCACGAGCAGGCACGGGATCTACCTGGGCCGCCGATCCACGAAAATCCATGTGGCCCTCTACCGCCGGACCAACGGCCGAATCGGCGGCCGCTTCCCCGCCTACCCGGATGCCCGAATCCTGCTCCTGGATCACGTCGGCGCCAAGACCGGCACCCACCGAACCTCACCCGTCATGTACCACGCGGACGCAGACATCATCGCCATCGCCGGATCCAAGGCAGGCCAGCCGACCCACCCGGCCTGGTTTCACAATCTGAAAGCCAACCCGGACACCACGATCCGCATCGACGCGGACCTGCACCCGGTCCGAGCCCGCGTGGCGACCGAGGCCGAACGAAACCGGCTGTGGCCGAAATTCGTCGAGGCCTTCCCGACCTACGAGTTCTTCCAGAGCCACGCGGGCAACCGCACGATCCCGATCGTCATCCTCACCCCACGCGGCTGATTCACCTCGGCATTCCACCTTCTCGATGCCCCCGGTTGCGTGGCACCGGCCTGCCTCTCGTCATCGACGACGCAGGGACGGATCGAGCAGAGACGGCGGGGTGTCGTGCTTTTCGTGTGGGGCGAGGTCTACGCCGGGGGCGACGATCTCATCGATGGCGTCGAGGACATCGGCCGACAATACGATGTCGGCGGCGGCCAGTTGGCTGTGCAAGTGGCTCATCGTTCGGGGGCCGATGATGGCAGCGGTGACGGCGGGGTGGGCGGTGACGAACCCCAGGGCCAGTTGGATCAGGGTCAGGCCCGCTCGATCGGCTACCGTCGCCAATTGTTCGACGGCGACCATCTTGGCGCGGTTGGTCGGGGTGGCCTTGTCGTAGCGGTCGGGCATGAATGTTGAACGACTGGTGGTTATTTCGCGGTCGGCGCGAATGGCGCCCGAGAGCCAACCCGAGGCCAGCGGGCTCCACGCGAGGACGCCGAGCCCGTATTCCCCGGCCACCGGCAGGACATGAGCTTCGATGCCGCGTTGCAGGATCGAGTAATTGGGCTGTTCGGTGACATAGCGGCTCAGGCGGCGCTCTCCGGCTGCCCATTGCGCCTGCACGATGCGGTAGGCGGGGAAGGTCGAGGATCCGAAGTAGCGAATCTTGCCCGCGCGCTGCAGATCGGTCAGCGCCGAGAGGGTCTCCTCGTCGCTGGTTCGAGGATCCCAGCGGTGGATCTGATAGAGGTCGACGTGATCGACACCGAGTCGGCGCAGGCTGGCATCGAGCGCGGTGGTCAGCCAGCGGCGCGAACCACCGCGATGATTGCGTTCCTCGCCCATCGGCATGCTCGCCTTCGTGGCCAGCACGATGTCGTCGCGGCGGCCCGCGATGGCCTTGCCGACCAGTTCCTCCGATTCACCCTGCCCGTACATGTCGGCGGTATCGATGAGGTTGATGCCGCCCTCGACAGCGACATCGATCATCGCGGTGACCTCGTCCTGCGTGGACTTTCCCAGCGTGCCGAAGTTCATCGCGCCGAGCACGAGCGTGCTGACCTGAACGCCGGTCCGACCCAGAGTGCGGTACTGCATGGCGGTTCCTCTCAGAAGACCTTGGTTCGGCTCGCCGGTTCTGGCATCCTTACCCAAGCGGAACGGTGTTCCGCTAACCAACATACGGAACACTGTTCCGTTTGCCAAGAGGGAGGTTTCGCGACCGTGGTCGACAACCCGACCGAGGCCCCGCGCAAACGCGCCGACGCCCGGCGCAACCAGCAAGCACTCCTCGACGCCGCCGCGGCCGCCTTCATCGCCTCGGGAGTCGATGTACCCGTCCGCGAGATCGCCGCCCGCGCGGGCGTCGGCGTCGGCACCATCTACCGCCACTTCCCCACCCGCGCCGACCTCATCGTCGCCGTCTACCGACACCAGGTCGAAGCGTGCGCCGAAGCCGGCCCCGCCCTCCTCGCCGCCCACAGCTCCGCGCACGCGGCGCTCGATGAGTGGATCACCCTCTTCGCCGACTTTCTCACCACCAAACACGGCCTGGCAGAAGCACTCCAATCCGACGCCGCCGCCTTCGAAACGCTCCACACCTACTTCCTGGACCGCCTGGTCCCCACCTGCGAGGCCCTGCTCACCGCCGCCACCGCCACCGGCGAAATCCACCCCGACACCGATCCCTACGAACTCCTGCGCGCTGTCGGCAACCTCTGCATCGGCGGTAGCACACCCCGCTACAACCCACGACGAATGGTCACCCTCCTCATCGCGGGCCTGGGTACGAAATAGACGCGCTGGAGCACACAACCGACCCCGATGAGTCGGCGATGTTCGGCGAACCCGCCTCCGCCCACCAAAATCTAGCAACGCTAGACAGGCTAGCGCGATGAATGCTACCTTCGCTCAATCTTCTAGCGACGCTAGAATTCAGGAGGGAAGCCGAAATGCTCATTGTCACCGGCCAGATCATCGCCACCATCGCCGTTCTCACCAATGCCATCGCCTACGGCACCGACGTCTGCGGGGCCGTGATCACCCGATCCGTGTACCGCAGGCTCGACGACGCGACCGTGACCATCAGTGCGGGATGGGGTCACTACTACGGCGACAAGCGCATGCCGATCATCGGAGTGAGCGGCGTGATCACCGCGGTGCTCACACTGCTGATCGCGCTGTCAGCCGCCCGGATAGGCGCCGCCGTCGCGGCAGCGATCACAGTGACAGCACTGCTCACCTGGCTCACCTTCTACGTCCGCATCGCCAAGCCGATCAACACCCAGCAGACCGCCGCCGCCCAGAGCGGCATCATTCCGGCCGATGCCCGTGCGCTGCAAGACAAATGGGACAGCATCCTGAAATACCGCGTCACCCTGCAGTTCATCGCCATAGCCGGACTGTGCGTCGCGCTGATCCTGTTCTGACACGGGGTCATCCGCGTTCACCCGAACCGACCATCCCCTGGGCATCGACGGCAAATCCTTCGACTTCACCAGTCGACGCGCGAAATAGTCGGCCATCGCGGGTGCTCAGTGACGGCGCCGACGGTGGGTGGAGGGAAAGTGGGGCGGGTGGGGCTCGAACCCACGACCAGCGGATTATGAGTCCGCGGCTCTAACCGACTGAGCTACCGCCCCTCGCCGCGGGGGTCTCCGCGGGCGAGTCGCATGGTACCCGGCCGAGCGTGGGGTTGACCACTTGACGCGGTGGTCGTGTCGAGCGGGCCGGGTGATGCGGATCGAACGAAGGTGGGTGGGTACAGGAACGGCGATCGGGGTCGCGGCTTCGAGGGGAAGACGCGGCGACCGATCGCCGTTGTGGTGCTACACCCAGGGTAGGGGTTACGAGCGCTCGGCTCGCTGGCCAACCCGTGCTCGAATCTCGCGATCGCGACGTTCGATACTGCCCCCTGGGTTGCTGGCCAACTTGATCACTCCTATTACCAACAACAGAACCGCAGCTATCACTGCGACGATAATCAGTCCCTGCACAGAACATAACTTAACGTGTATTCCGTTGCGGCGCACAATAAGTTACAATGACGCGCCGATCGTCAACACGGTACGTCCGAGGGCAGAACGGCTTTCGATCGCGGCATGAGCGCGGCGCACCTCATCGATCGGGAAGATTTGCCCGATCACGACTTCCAGCGATCCCGCGACTACTGCTGCATGAGCGCGAGAAGTGAGACCGGCCCAGTCGACGTCCTCGTCGGCGATATCGAACAGGCCGAGCACCGCCACACCCCGGGCGGCGGCCGCATCGTCGTCACCATTCGCGAAATCACCTGCAGCAGAGCCATATCCGAGAAACTGCCCCTTGTCGGCCACGGCGGTCAGCGCCGCGCCACCGAGGGCGCCGCCCGCTCCGTCGAACACGACTGCTGCTCCCCCGCCGGTGATCTCGCGAACTCGGGCCGCCCAATCGTCGACCGAGTAGTCGATCACCGCGGTGGCACCCAATCGCGTTGCGAGCGCGAGCTTTTCCGGTCCACGGGCTGCGGCGACAACCCGTGCGCCCGCTGCGAGAGACAGTTGGATGAGCAGGGTGCCGAGACCGCCTGCGGCGGCGGTGATCAACACCCACGAATTCGGTTGCACCGCGGCCTTGTCGAAGGCAGCGAGGGCGGTGCGGCCGTCGTGGGCCAGGCCCACGGCCTGCTCGGTGGTCAGTCCGTCGGGGATCTCGGTCAGGGTGGCGGCCTTGGCCAAGGATTTCTCGGCGTAGCCACCGATGGGCAGTCCCCCGCCGATGCCGCTGGCGGCGGTCTGGGTGACGACACGCTTGCCGAGCCAGCGGGGATCGACTCCGGTGCCGACCGCGCTGACCACGCCACCGACCGCGCCACCGGGGATGTAAGGCAGGCTCAGCGAAAAGTAGTCCCGACCCCACCCGCCGCGCAGCCGGGCGTCGAGGAACATCACGTCGGCAACCTCGACGTCGACGACCACTTCGGCCGAATCCGGTTGCGGTGCGGCGAGTTCCAGCACCTCCAGCACGTCTGGCCCACCGAATTCCCTGACCTGCACTGCACGCATGGTGACTCCTTCGTAGCGTTGACCGAACGAGTCAATGATGAAACCTCGAGTGAAGTTCAGGTCAAGAGCAGTGGGACCTGGGTCACTCGATCAGGACCCGCCACCACAGCTGCTACTGCTGCCGCCTCCACAGCTGCTGCTACTCCCACCAGAACAACCGCTACTGCCGCTCCCGCCGCCGCAGCCACTGTTCGAGCCCCCACCGCAACTGCCGCCAGGACTGCCCGGGTCCCAGGGCTGACCCGAAGTGCCGTCGACGTAGCCGGTCATCCCAGCCGAGCCCGCCACCCATCGTCGATCCAGCGGCCGCGCACCCCGCGGCTGACTCGACTTCGAGATCAACAGCGCCGTCACCGTCACCACCACGCCGATACCGGCAGCCGCGAAGAAGAGCACGATCACGAGCGTCATCACCATGCCCGCAGGCTAACGCCCGAACCGACCTACGGCACCCCTCCTCCAGTGGCCTTACAGTGAATTGTGGCGTTCTCTTTTCCCCGGCCGGGCAGACGGCAGGTCGACCTCCCCACCGTCGACCGCGCGGTCGCCGCCCTGCACCTGCCCGAAGCGATCTTCAAGACCTCGCCTTGGCAGCCTCGTGATCGCGTGGAAACCGGTCTGCGCCAATGGTTACGGTGCTGCGGTGCGGCCATCCGCGACGACCAGGTGATCGGCATGCCCTCGCACGCGGTCGACGAGGCGTGGCACGGCTTCATCCTCTGCACCCAGATCTACGCGAAATTCTGCGAGCAGGCCTACGGACGGTTCCTGCACCATTTCCCCGAGGGCGTCGGGGACAGCACGCAGAACCACGGCACCATGGTCGAACAACTGGGCCGCACCGTGGTCGCCTGGTCGTTGGTGGCGCGACCGGACGAAGAGTGCGTGCTGTGGGACCTGGACCGCACGGTGGGCGTCGAGGATCCGTGGGGCGTGGACGCCCGGCACGTCGCCGCCGTGGAGGAGCGACTGCGCCGGGCGGAGCCGAGCTAGACCAGCTTCATCCGGCGTGCGGCGAACCGCACCGCGCCGGGCGCGATCCGGTTGAGCCGGTACTGCACCCACGATTCCGGCGTCACCGGCACGATGTCGCGCCCGGTCCGCACCGCCTTCACGATCTGCGCCGCCACCCGGTCGGGGGTGTAACCGCGCCGCTCGTAGAGCTTGTCGAACTTCTGCTGCGCGGCCGCTTCCTCTTCGACCGAAACGCCCGAGATACGTGTGGTGGCAACAATATTCGTGTGCACGATGCCCGGGCACACGGTCGACACCGAGATGCCACGGTCGGCCAGTTCGGCACGCAGGCAATCGGAGAACATGAACACCGCCGACTTGCTGGTGGCGTAGGCCGCCATGTCGCGCTGCGGGCTGTAGGCGGCCATGCTGGACAGGTTCACGATGTGCCCGCCGAGCCCGCGGTCGGCCATCGCCGCACCGAACGCCCGGCAGCCGTTGACGACACCGCCGAGGTTGATCCGCAGCACGCGGTCGAACTCCTCCGACGGTGTGTCGAGGAATCCGCCCGCCTGGCCGACACCGGCATTGTTGACCAGCACATCGGGGACACCGTGCGCGGCGATCACCGTGTCGGCGTGCGCGCGCACCGCGTCCTCGTTGGACACATCGAGCGCATAGGAATGCGCCACACCGCCTTCGGTAGCGACGAGTTCCGCGGTGGCCTTGGCGGCGAGCTCGTTGACATCGGAGATCACCACTTCGGCGCCGAGGCGCGCGAACGCGAGCGCGGTCTCGCGGCCGATGCCGCTACCCGCACCGGTGACGACCACCAGCTTGTGTTCGAATTCCCTTCGCGCGGAACCCACTTCGGCCCTCGCCAGTCCGCGCGGGACGCTGCTCCCGTCGAGCGCGTCGATCAGCTCGGTGGTCGCGGTCGCGAGGAGTTCCGGATGCGAGAACGGCATCCAGTGCCCGGCGGGCACATCGCGACGCCACAGCCGGTCGGTCCATCTGTCCGAGTCGTCGTATCCCGCGGGCCGCACGGCGACGTCGCGTTGCGCCACGATCAACTGCACCGGCACCTCGGTGCGGCGCTCCCGCGGAGCGAGCATGCGCTGCACGATGTTGGCGCGATAGATGAGCAGCCCGTCGACCATGTCGCGACGGAATGTCGGACCGAGCTTCACATTGGCGGCGGGGGTGTCGTTCATGATGGAAACCGCGCGCTGCCAGAGCTTTTCGGTGCCGATGGCGTTGAACGTCGCGCGCGGCAGCCCGGGTGTCATGAAGAAGAAGGTGTAGGCCGAGGACGCCAGCTGGGTCATCGGCTGCCACACATTGCGCAGGGTGGGGCGGGAGAGCCGGTCGCGCACCCAGCTGGACAGGTGGTCGAGGTTGGGCCCCGAGACCGAGGTGAACGAGGCGACGCGCTCGCCTGCCCGCGGTTCGCACACCGCCTCCCACACCTGCACCGAACCCCAGTCGTGGGCGAGCACATGCACCGGGCGGTCGGGACTCACCGCGTCGAGCACGGCGTAGAAGTCGCGCGCGAGTTCGTCGAGGCGGAAGTCCTCGGTGCGCTGGGTGCGAGTGGACGCGCCGTGCCCGCGGGTGTCGTAGGCGACTACATGGAAGCGCTCGGTGAGCAGCGGAATCACCCTGTCCCACAGGTGATGCGTGTCCGGCCAACCGTGCACGAGCACGACGGTGTCGGCGGCCGGGTCGCCGTATTCGAACACGGCGATGTCGAAGTCACCGCTGCGGACGGTGCGCTGATTCGCGGGTTGCGGGCTGTCGTTCGTCATGATCTTTCGGACTCCTTGTCCAGCAGGGAAATCACAGGTCGAGCACCAATCGCGCACCGCGGGAACGGGATACACAGGCCAGCATGGCACCCTCGGCACGGTCGGCATCGGAGAGCGCGGTCTCGCGATGGTCCGGCTCGCCCGACCGGACCCGCACCACACAGGTGCCACAGAAGCCCTGCCTGCACGAGTAGGGCTGGTCGGGACGGGAATCGAGGATCGTGTCGAGCACCGTGCGGTCGGCATCGACCGTCACCACCGCGCCGGTGGAGGCGAACTCGATCTCGAACGGCGTTCCGTCGACGATCGGCGGCGGGGAGAACCGCTCGAAATGCAGTTCCACATCGGGCATCTCGCGCACCGCGGCGACGACCGCCGAGGTCATCGGAGTCGGGCCGCACGCGTAGACCGCGGTGCCGGGACCGACTCCGGCCAGCAGATCCGCGGCAACGGGCAGGCCGTGTTCGTCATCGGTGCGCACGACGACCCGCGCGCCGAAGCCTTCGAGCTCGGTCAGAAACGGGATGGTGTCGCGACTGCGCCCGCTGTAGATCAGCGTCCACGGCACGTCGAGCCGGTGTGCGAGCCGAGCCATCGGCAGAATCGGGGTGATGCCGATCCCGCCTGCCACGAAATGCAGTCGTCGCGACGGTGATCCGTGTCCCGGCACGGCGAACGGGAAGGCGTTGCGCGGCCCCCGCACCACCAGGCGAGTGCCGACCGCCAGATTGTCGTGCACCTCGAGCGAGCCGCCACCGCCGCCGGGGATGCGGCGCACCGCGATGCGATACGCGCGCTCGTCGGCGGGATCGCCGCACAGCGAATACTGCCGCAGTCGACCCGACGGCAATTCCAGGTCCAGGTGCGCCCCGGGCCGCCAACGCGGCAGCACGCGGCCGTCGGGGGCTTCGAGGCGAAGACTCACCACGTCCTGATCGTGCGCCTCGATCCGGCGTTCGGTCACGACTACGGACAGGCGGCGGTCGTCGACGCGCGATCGCAGATCACCGCGATTGACCAGCGCGCTCCAGCGCAATCGGGTGGCCGCGATGGCGTCGATGACCTTCATCGCCGGATCGTGGCGGTACTTGCCGTAGAGGTCGGCGGGGATGTCGCGGGTGATCACGACGCTGCCGCGCGAGCGCCGGGCGAGGCGGCCAGATACGCGATGGCCTGTGCCGTGGAGCCGACGGTTTGTGGGTTGTAGCCGGGCTGGAAGGTCGACAGCGCACTGGCCAGCAACGACGGAACGCCGGGCAGCGCACCTCGCCACATCGCGCCGAACACCCCGGCGAGCAACCGGGTGTAGCCCTGATCGGGCAACTGCGGATCCTGCTGCACGAGGAACCGCGCGCCGCGGACCAGCACGACGAGAAAGATCGGGAACACCAGCGTCATCGACGCGCAGCGACGGACGTAGCCGACTCCGAAGTACTCCGCGACATCGTGGGCGACATTGCGGTGTTCGACCTCCTCGGCACCGTGCCAGCGGAACAGATCGACCATCCGCGGGTCGGCGCCGAACTTCTCCAGGTCGGCGTTGAGAATCCAATCGCCGAGCCAGGCGAAGAAATGCTCCAGGCAGGCGATGAAGGCGAGGCGTTCGACCAGCATCTGCCGGCCGGCGCGATCGTCGTCGCCGCGCGGTCCGAGCGAGATACGGAACAGGTATTCCATCTGCCGCAGATAGGGATCGGCGTCGACGCCGTGCGCGGTGAAGACCTCCTCCAGCACCTTGCCGTGGGTTTGCGCGTGCATCGCCTCCTGCCCGATGAAACCGAGCATGTCCTCGCGCAGCTTCTCGTCTTTGACGTAGGGCAATGCCTCGCGATAGGTCTCGATGAACATGCGCTCGCCCTCGGGCAGCAGCATGTTCAGCGCGCTGATCAGGTGACCGGCGATCGGTTCGGCGGACATCCACTGCAGGTCTACGCCCGACCAATCGAAGGCGACATTGCGCGCGTGCAGCGCGACCGTGCCCGGATCGATCTCCGGATGGTGGGTTTTCCAGCGAAGTAACTTCATCGATACTCCTCGATCAACCGCGCACGTGCCTGTCGTGCCCGAGGATGCGACGTTGCGTCCTCTCGGTAGTTCCGAGGATACAACTATCCATTACGAGAAGTAACACCTAACTGCGTCAGATCGCCTCGCCGAAGATCGCCAGCGCGATCGGCGCCGCCACCAGCAATCCGCACATCACGGCATTGACCACCTTGTACTCGACCAGAATCCCGACGTACTCACGCAGCACGGCGCTGGGCAGGTAGTAGCGCGCGGTCGGCGCGCCCACGGCCTGGGCGTCGATACCGACCGAGCGGGCGAGCAGAGCGGTACGGAGCACGTGGAAATTGCTGGTGACCAGCAGGATGCGGCTCTCGATCCCCTGCCTGGCGAGCAGTTCCCGACTGAACAGGAGGTTCTCGCGGGTGGTCGTCGAGCGGTCCTCGCGCAGGATCTCGTCGTCGCGCACACCGTGTTCGACGAGGTAGGCGGCCATGGCCGTGCTCTCGGCGACCTTCTCGTCGGAGCCCTTCCCGCCGCTGGTCACCAACAGCGGCGCGGGACCGCGCGCACCGGCGGTGCGCCAGATTTCCAGCGCGCGGTCGAGTCGGTTCGCCAGCAGCGGCGGGACCCGGTCACCGAGCAGGCCGGAGCCGTGCACCACGATCGCGACGGCGTCGTCGGTGCGGGTCACCCGGCCGTAGACGACCGAATAGAGCAGGAACGCGACGAGCACGAAACCGAGGTACGCGGCGACGAGCACCACGGCCAGCAGCAACACCCCGATCACCGCCCACTCGGCCATCACGGCCACCACCAGCAGGACGTACGGAATCAGCAGCGCGACCCCGAGCCCGAACGAGAGCAGGTTCGCAAGGCGCACGCCCTCGCGACGCAACATCACCACACCGTTGAGCATCAGCAGTCCGGCCAACACCAACACGAGCAGCGGAGAAAGCGCCAGTGCGAAGAAGACCAGCATTTCGGGCCCGGCCCCCTCGGCGCCCGAGCCGATCAGCGCGGCGCCCACACACAGCATTCCGAGCAGCAGCAGCACTCCGTTGCCGAATCGGCGCCGCTCCTGACGGAAACGTAGCGCGAAGACACCGAGCAGAACCACACCTATCGCCAGCAAGATCACCGGTTCACCCTAGCCGCACCCTCGGCGATTTCGATTCGCCACGTTATTGCTGATCCACATGTGGGTATCCTCGGTATATACGGCCAGCAGTTCGCCTACCAGCAATAATGATGACGTAGCAACGCCACCGTCCGCGACCGCTGACCGGTAACCAACCGGGTACAGAGCTAAGGAGGTGAGTGATCATGGTCATCGACTTCTTCCAGTGGTTGGCTACTATGATCTTCGAATTCTTCGTCTGATCCAGAGAGACGATGGCGCCCTCCGTTGCCGGCTGGACGCCATCGTTGTGTCAGTCGCGGTGCCTGTGGCGGCCCCGACGGCGTGCCACGAACGCTCGCCACCGCGTGCTCGGATTCCAACGGCTGTCTCGCCCTCGCGTCAGCGGATAGCACGCGAAGCCGATCAAGGCCGCCCCCGCATGGCCCACATCGGTGAACGTCCGGCCCACGAAGACCGGTGGTACGCAGATCATGAGCACGCCGAGCACGTACGGCACCCGCCACGGAAGAACCATCCGATAGGCCAGTACGGCCGCGACGCCCGCCAACCCGTAACTGACGCCCACGTCGAGCACGAACGCCGCCCGCTCCGGGGCTCTGTCCTGACGGATCGCCAAGAGCAACAATCCCTGGCTGAGATAAGTGGCGCCGACATGCGCGACTACGACCACGGCCAGCCACCGCACGGTGCCGAGCCATCGTTCGGCATTGGCGTGCACAAGACTGAACAGCACCGCGTAGACCAGCCATCCGCCACCATCGATCCAGAACGCGCTGCCGATCAACACGCGGATCGGGTCCTCGCCGAGGCGATCGAGGTTGGTGGAGCGGTGCCCGAGCCAGATTCTGGCTTCCTCGGGCGAGAGCCGATTCTCGATCGCTGTGGTCACGCTCAACGCTGCCAGCCACAAATATGTCCCCGGGGCGCTGCGGATCCACCCCCACACCGCAGCCGCGGCCGACCGCACGCTACCCGAGGCGCTCACGACGCCAGTTTGCCAGTCCTCGAGCACGGTTCCGGTCATCCTCGCCCAGCAGTTGTTTCCTCGACCGGTCCCCGGGTAGGCGGCACACAAAGCCCTCTACCGGAACAGGAGCAGGCTATGCCCCAGCAAGCGTGGAGTGACAAACGCGAACGCCAGTACAAGGACATCAAGAAGTCCGAACGCGATCGTGGCCGCAGCGAGGAGCGGGCCGAGGAGATCGCCGCCCGAACGGTCAACAAGACCCGCGCGCAGCACGGCGAGACGAAGGGGTCGGGTAAGTCGTCGCGCTCCGGCGGTTCCTCGCAGCAACGGGGCGGTCAACGCACACAGGGTGGCGGCAAGACCCGCGACCAGCTCTACGAGGAAGCCCGTCGCCGCAATATCGACGGCCGATCCAAGATGAACAAGCAGGAACTCGCCCACGCCCTCGGCCGCGGCTGACCCTACTGCGAAAGGTTCGCCATGCAGCTCGGATTCAAATTGGCGGCCGAGGCTTTCGGCCCGAAAGAGCTTGTTCGACAGGCTGTTCGGGCCGAGGAGGTCGGCTTCGATTTCGTCGAGATGAGCGACCACTTCCATCCATGGCTCGAGGATCAAGGCCACTCACCGTTCGCCTGGACGGTCCTCGGCACGATCGCGGCCCGCACGCAGGAGATCGGGCTGGCCACCGGCGTCACCTGCCCGATCATTCGCTATCACCCGGCGATCATCGCCCAGGCCGCCGCCACCACGGCGCTGGTTTCCGACGGGCGGTTCACCCTGGGTATCGGTTCGGGCGAGCGGCTCAACGAACACATTGTCGGCCACGAATTCCCGCCGGTGCTGATCCGTCAGCGGATGTTGCGTGAGGCGCTCGAGATCATCCGGCTGCTGTGGCGCGGCGGTTACCGCAATTACTACGGCGAGTTCCTGGAGCTCTCGGATGCGCGGGTGTTCGATCTGCCGGAGAAGCTGCCGGTGATCGCGGTGGCCGCGGGCGGGCCGAGCGCGGCGAAGATCGCCGCCGAACTCGGTGACGGGCTGTTCGCCACCGAACCGAACCCTGAACTCGTGCAGACCTTTCAGCAGGAAGGCGGCTCGGGTCCACGCTATGTGGAAGTCGGTGTCGCCTTCGCCGACACCGATCGCGAGGGCGCCGAAGCCGCGCTCTCGACGAACCGGTGGTCGACCGGCGGCTGGAAGGTGATGAGCGAGTTGCCCAATCCGGCGAACTTCGCTGCCGCGTCGAGCACCGTTCGAGTCGACGACATGCTCGAATCCTTTGTCTGCGGCAATGATCCGAAACGCTACGTCGAGGCGGTCCGTAAGGCCGTCGACGCGGGCTTCGATCACGTGGTGCTGATGAACGCGGGCCCGGACATGGACGCCTTCCTCGATTTCTACAGCAGCGAACTCCAGCCACTGTTGCGCTCGGAGATCTGAGCAACGCGGGGCGGACGGGAGGCCGGATGACCATGCACGTCGGCACTTCCGGCTGGCAGTACCGCGACTGGCGTGGCGTGCTGTATCCACCCGGGTTGCCGACCGGGCGGTGGCTCGAGCAGTACGCACAGGGGTTCGCGACCGTCGAATCGAACAGCGCGTTCTATCGATTGCCGAGTCGGGAGAACTTCGCGCACTGGCGCGACCGCACACCAGGCCGCTTCGTGATGGCGGTGAAGGCGAGCCGCTATCTCACCCACATCAAGCGGTTACGTGACCCGGCCGAACCCGTGCAGCGGTTGCTCGATCATGCCGCGGGACTGGGCGATCGGCTCGGTCCGATCCTGCTCCAGTTGCCGCCGACCCTGCGGGCCGATCCCGAACTCCTCGACGACTGCCTCGGCTGTTTTCCCGCTTCCGTGCGGGTGACGGTGGAGCCGCGCCACGATTCGTGGTGGACCGAGGAGGTCCGCGCCGTGCTGGAATCCCACCGTGCGGCGCTGACCTGGGCTGATCGCGGTTCCCGGCCGATCACGCCCCGCTGGCGGACCACCGACTGGGCGTATCTGCGTCTGCACGCCGGCCGCGCCACTCCCCCGCCGTCCTACGGCAAGCAGGCATTGAGCGGCTGGGCGCATCGGCTGCTCGACACCTGGTCCGCCGACGACGACAGCTACGTCTACTTCAACAACGACCACGGCGGTGCGGCGGTGCGTGATGCCGTCACCTTCGCCCACCTCGCCGCGGCCGCGGGCGCCGATGTGACGCGCGTACCCGATGTGGGCACCGCCGCAGCCTGATCGGCGGGCCGGGGCGCTGACTATCGCTCGGCCCCGGCAACGACGAACCCCGCCTCGAAAGCGTCGCGATCGACGCGACGTTCGGGGCGGGGTCGGCCTGGCTCACCAGCCGGGATCGGTGTCCAAGGGGACGTTGACCCAGCTCGGGCGGGACGGGTCGAGCTCGAGGTGCTGAGTGCGCAGGCCGCTCTCGTTCAGCAACGGCCGCAACGGGAGCCCGCTGGGGAAGTTGCCCGCGAAGACGTCGACCCGCAGGCGGTGGCCCGGCAGCAGGACACCGTCGGTGGCGCGGATGCCGATGTCGATCGTCGTCGGCTCACCGGGCACGATCGGCTGACGGGTATCCAAGGTGAGGTACGGATACGGGTCGGTGTAGTCGCCGTTGGGTGAGCGGGTCGATTTGGGTTCGTCGACCGTGCGCAGCGACGCCATCAGCTGACCCTGCGACCAGACCGTCGACGTCCCGTCGGGCGCGACATCGTTGACCGTCACCGTCCAATAGCCGTCGGTGGCATCGAGCACGGTGTTCAGATGTGCGGCGATCGGGCCGGAGATCCGTGTCGGCTCGGTCACCGGCGCCGTGGTGAAGGTGAGCGCCGCGCCTTCGCTGATCCGAGCGTCCTTCGCGCAGATGTCGGGCAGCGGAACCAGCCCGGCCGTGCCCTGTGCGGCATCTCGTGAGCAGAGGGTGGTCAGACTCGGATCCACCGAAACACGCTGTGCGGCGCCGGGAGTGCTTCGCAGACTGCCGTCGTGGCGGGCGCCCGGCGCGGTGCCGGAGGAGGCAGCGTCGAGATACATCCGCCGGTACTGCATGCCCGGCCGCGGGAAGGCCACGTCGGTGGTCCACTGCTCGCTTCCCTGCTGCCACAGGGTGACCGGGTCGTAGCGGTCGATGCCGTTGTCGATTCCCTTGAGCCACTTGTCGAACCACGCGCGCTGCAACGAATCCAGCGGTGCGGGCGCGTCCGGCTGTCCGAGGCCCGAACTCACGGTGACGTGGTAGACGTTGCCCATCACGAGCTTCTTCTGCTCGGCGGGCGCGTTCACCGCGTTGTAGATGCGCGGGGTGGAGTAGGTGAAGATGTCGTGCCAGCCGCCGTAGAGGAAGGTCGGCACCTCGACCTGTTCGGGCGAGCCGACCCACGCGGTCCGCAGTGGGCTCTCGTCGTCGAGGATCGAGGCCATCTCCGGCGGGATCTGCTCGATGTTCGGGGTGGTCAGCGCGGCGATGAGCACGTTGAAGAAGGTGAACGGGTCACGCACCCGGTCGCGCAGCCAGACCCAGTCGAATTTGCCGGTCAGCATCGACATCATGTCGGGCAGCAGCTTGGCGCCGTCGACGGCGAGCAGCCAGGCCGGGATGAACCCGATCCCGAGCGCGCCGCCGGGGGCGGCGACGTCGCGGATCAGGTCGCTACCGGGCACGATCGGAAAAATCGCCTCGAGCGCCTCGGGATGACGCTGCGCGGTCTGGAGCTGGTTGATCCCCGAGTAGGAGATGCCGCTCATCCCGATCTTGCCGTTGGACCAGCCCTGTTTCGCCGCCCAGTCGACCACTTCCACACCGTCGAGTTGCTCGCGTTCACCGAACACCTGCCAAACGCCCTGCGAGAAACCGGTGCCGCGCACATCGACGACCACCTGGGTGTAGCCGCCGCGAATCAGGTTGCGGTCGACGCCGAAGGTCCGGGCCGCGCCGCCGGGCAGCGCGTTCATCATGTCGCTGAGACTGCTGAAACCGAACGGCGTGAAGTCCAGGTTCTGCAACACCGGCATCAGCAGGTCCGACAGGCCTGGCACCGCGAGCGCCGAGTCGGCGACGTTGGTGACCAGCTTGGTGTAGGGCGTCATGTTGACGATGGTGGGTGTCGGTTCGGCGATCGGCTGACCGTCCGCTCCGGCCGGGTGATAGACGTTGGCTTTGAGTACGGTGCCGTCACTCATCGTGATCGGCACATCCCACTCGATGAAGACGTTGGGATATTGCTGTGGCCCGTTATGGGTGGCCACGAACTGCGCGTCGAGACCCTCGACGCCCGGCGATGCTTGTCCGACCGGCGCGGATGCGACGGCGCCTGCCAATACGACGACGGATGCGACCAGCGCAGCCAGCCGCCCACGTTGTTTGATCATGCTTCGGTTCAGCCCTCCACCATCGGGAACCACAACGTTCCCGTACCGGGAAGTAACGTAGCGTGGGTCACGTTCGATCGCAAGAACATGTTCTGGGCAATCCACGATCAGCGCCCGCGCGCACCCCGCCGCGGCCACCTGACAGAATCGGCACTGTGACAGTGCCCGAACTCGACGACGGTCGCCGCTACCGCGGCGCCGCACCGGGGCAACGTCAGCAGGAACGTCGCACCCGACTGATCGAAGCGGCCACCGACGCGTTCGGCATCGACGGCTACCGCAACACCACGGTCACCACGATCTGCGCGGCGGCCGGTGTCGGCAAACGCTACTTCTACGAATCCTTCACCGACAGTGAGGATCTGCTGCTCGAGGTGTATCGCGAGACGGCCGCCAGAATGATCGAGGCGATCCATGTCGGCGTTCGCGACGCCGACGCCGATGTCGACACCCAGGTGCGCGTCGCGCTGACCGCGTACTTCCAGCTCATCCTCGACGACCCCCGGGTTCCCCGGATCGCGTTCTTCGAGATCCTCGGCGTGAGCCCCGCCGTCGACCGGGCCTACTACGACGTTCTCGATGCCTTGGTCGATATCTGCCTGGTCCTGGTCACCCCGCACGTCGACCTGGAAACCCACCCCGCCGCCAGCCTGCGCACGGTGCTGTTCGGCCTGGTCGGGGCGATCGTGATCATCGCCCAGAAATGGGTGCTCGACGAATACCGCCAACCCCTGACCGATGTGGTGGACAGTGGGTGCCTGGTGGTCAACGCGGTGCTCGCGCGGATCGGACCGGACGGCGACTGAGTCGGCGCCACCGCGAGCCTGCCACGATCGCCCGGAACTCGGTTTCGTTCAGGAAGTCGTCGGGTGCGCCCTGGCGCGATCGACCGGCGACGGTCAGACGCCTACGGTGAATTCGGCGAACCGCCGGGCGATCCGCTCGGGGTGTTCCCCGTTGATCGCGTGCGACGCGTCCGGCCAGATCTCCACCTGCGCGCCGGGAATCAGGCGTGCGGTGGCGGCCGCCTTCGCCGAGTCGTGGACGATGCTGCGGCCCGCGAACAGCGCGAGGGTCGGCACCGTCATGGCACGCAACTGATCCTCGGTCGGGCGCGGCAACAGCGGCTGCGCGCCCCGGTAGTCCTTCATCCCGGACGCGATCAGCCGACCTTCCGGCACCGACTCGTCGACCGGAACACCACCGGAGATCCAGCTCAGCAGCTTGTTGCGCAGGCTCGCGGGCATCATCGGGATCGCGCTGCCGAGCGAGACGACGATCATCTTCCAGCTCAACGGCGCGAAGGTGTTGGCCGGATCGAGCAGCGTGATCGAGGCCGCACACTCGGGCCGGTGCAGCGCGGTCTGCACGGCCAGATTCGCGCCGATGCTCACGCCGAGCAGGTGCGCCTTCGTAACGCCCAGTCCCGCAACGGCTTCCGCCACCCAGCTCGCCTGGCCGACACCGTCTGTGAGCTCTCGCCGCTGGGTGCTCGCGCCCGGCTCACCGATGCTGTCGACAGACCACACGGTGCGGTGCGCCATCAGGCCGGGCAGGTTCGACCTCCACATCGGTGTCGAGGCCTGGCGCCCCGACAGGAGCACGACGGGTGTGTCGCCGCCCGGTCCGAATCGGTACGCGCGGACCGGACCGAAGGAGGTCGATATCGCGATCGTCGCCTCGGGCTCGGGCAACAGTGCCATGCCGTCCACGTAGGCGGCGGCGAACCGGTCGAAGCCCGGCCGATCGGCAAAATAGCCGATTCTGCCCGCAGAACGACCGATGACGGGATCCAGGAACAACGACTCCTCGGTCATGAGGCGAGGGTATCTCGCCGCGCCGAACACCCGGGTTCTCGGCGAAAATGTGGGCGCCTGCCCGTTGCTCGACGCCGTCGCCGGGTAACCCCGGAATATGACTACTCACGAGAACCGACAACTCGACGAGGTCATCGAGCGGTTGATCATCCGGTACCCGACCATCGCACCCGCTGAGCTCGCCGACATCGTGCACAGCGTCTACGACGCGTTCGGAAAGGTGCACATCCGCAACTATGTTCCGTTGCTCGTCGAGCACCATGTGCGCGAGGAACTCGGCACTCCGACCGGAGAAATCCCACCCATCCCGGACTGATCGGGCGGGCCGGACCGCTAGCGTTGGCGTCGACTACGTCAATCATAAGGAGGTCCGCATGCCCGACACCGTTCGCGGAGTCATCGCCCGCGCGAAAGAAGCGCCGGTCGAAACCGTCGACATCGTCATTCCCGATCCGGGGCCGCACGATGTGGTCGTCCGTGTCCAGGCTTGCGGGGTGTGCCACACCGACCTGCACTATCGCGAGGGTGGAATCAACGACGAGTTCCCGTTCCTGCTCGGCCACGAGGCCGCCGGTGTGGTCGAAACCGTCGGCGCCGCCGTGACCCATGTGGCCGAGGGCGATTTCGTCGTCCTGAACTGGCGTGCGGTCTGCGGTGAATGCCGAGCGTGTCGGCGCGGGCGCCCCTGGTACTGCTTCGACACCCACAACGCCAGCGTCCCGATGACGCTCACCGATGGCACCCCGCTCACCCCCGCGCTCGGGGTAGGCGCCTTCGCCGACAAGACCCTGGTGCACGAAAAGCAGTGCACCAGAGTAGATTCCGAGACCGACCCCGCCGTCGCGGGCCTGCTCGGCTGTGGCGTGATGGCCGGCATCGGCGCCGCCATGAACACCGGAAACGTCTCGCGCGGTGACAGTGTCGCGGTGATCGGCTGCGGTGGCGTGGGCGACGCGGCCATCGCCGGTGCGCGCCTGGCCGGGGCCGCCACGATCATCGCTATCGACCGGGATCAGCGCAAGCTGGACTGGGCCAAGGACTTCGGCGCCACCCACACGATCGATGCGACCAGTGAGGACGTGGTCGAGCGGATCAAGGACCTCACCGACGGCTTCGGTGCCGACGTGGTGATCGACGCGGTCGGCCGTCCGGAGACCTGGCAGCAGGCGTTCTACGGCCGCGACCTGGCAGGCACGGTGGTGCTGGTCGGTGTCCCGACACCCGAGATGAGCTTGCAGATGCCGCTCATCGACTTGTTCTCGCACGGCGGCGCGCTCAAGTCGTCCTGGTACGGCGACTGCCTGCCCGAACGCGACTTCCCGATGCTCATCGATCTCTACCGTCAGGACCGGCTGCCGCTGGACCGATTCGTCACCGAGCGGATCGGCATCGACGATGTCGAGCAGGCGTTCGCCTCGATGGCCGACGGCCAGGTGCTGCGTTCGGTGGTGGTCTGGTGACCTGCATCGAAAGAGTCGTCACCTCCGGTACTTTCGCGCTCGACGGCGGTACCTGGGATGTCGACAACAATGTGTGGCTCATCGGTGACGACACCGAGGTTCTCGTCATCGACGCCGCCCACAACGCCGATGCCATCGCCGAGGCGGTCGGCGATCGTCAGGTCACCGCGATCCTGTGCACCCACGGCCACAACGACCACGTGACCGTCGCCCCGGAACTCGCGCAACGCCTCGACGCTCCCGTCCTGCTCCATCCTGCCGATGAGCCCCTCTGGCGCATGACCCATCCGAACGCCGACTACCACTCCCTGGCGGACATGCCGCGAATCACGGTGGCGGGCGCCGACATCGACATCCTGCACACCCCCGGCCATTCCCCCGGCTCGGTCTCGCTGCACCTGCCCGACCTCGCGGCCCTGTTCACCGGCGACACCCTCTTCGCGGGTGGCCCCGGCGCCACCGGCCGCTCGTTCTCCGACTTCGACACGATCATCGATTCGATCCGAGACCGCCTGCTCACCCTTCCCGAGCAGACAACAGTCCACACCGGTCACGGTGACACCACCACCATCGGCACCGAGCGACCCGCACTCGCGGACTGGATCGCCCGCGGACACTGACCCTCGCCCGAAACCGGGCTCCCCGACTTGTCACCGGACTCTCCTGTACGTTTCGCCCGCGATCCGACACGAGAGTCTGGTGATCTCGTTCCGGTGGGAGTGACTTCGTGGCGTCGATCGGCCGGTTCGGTGACGACCACACCGAAATCGTGAGCGCGGAAACGTTGCGATCGCGCTGCGCGCAACCCGTGAAACGGGCACCCGCCTGCGCAATCGTGGGTGCATGACTTCCACCGCCGCGCCATCGACCACCGATTCCGAACTGGACGCCGTCTTCGCCCCGATCTTCGACCGGATCGCCCTGGGCGCGGTCGAGCGGGAAATCGACCGGAGGTTGCCGTTCGACGAGGTGGGCTGGCTGAAGCAGGCCAAATTCGGAGCGTTGCGGGTACCGGTCGAGTTCGGCGGGTACGGCGCGAGCGTGCGGCAGCTGTTCCGGCTGCTCGTCGACCTGGCCGCGGCCGAGTCGAATCTGCCGCAGGCACTGCGGGTGCACTGGTCGTTCGTCGAAGATCAACTGCTGGCGGCGACCGGCCCGGAGCGGGAGCGGTGGTTGCGGGCGGTGGCGGCGGGCACCCTCGTCG
This sequence comes from Nocardia sp. NPDC058633, assembly GCF_042717045.1. Classification (NCBI taxonomy): domain Bacteria; kingdom Bacillati; phylum Actinomycetota; class Actinomycetes; order Mycobacteriales; family Nocardiaceae; genus Nocardia; species Nocardia sp. NPDC058633. Next base: position 118,176 of record NZ_JBHXRA010000010.1, on the reverse strand, counting down.
GCAACGCGATCACCGAACCGGGGGTCGGTGCCCTCGACCGGTATCGCACTCGGCTGACCCGCGACGGTGACCGACTGCTGCTCAACGGCGTGAAGTACTACAGCACCGGATCGCTGTTCGCCGACCACATCCTCGTCGCCGCCGACAGTGACGGCGAGCGGCTCGGTGTGCTGGTCGACACCGACGCCGACGGAGTTGTGCAACACGATGACTGGGACGGTTTCGGGCAGCGGCTCACCGCGAGCGGCACCACCGAGTTCACCGACGTCGTCGTCGCCCGCGACCGCGTCCTGGGCCCCGGTTACGGTGTCGCGGGCGCCACCTACGGCACCGCCTACCTCCAGCTGGTGCAGCTCGCGGTGCTCGCGGGGATCGCCGCACGCGCCGAACGCGATGCCAGGGAGTGGGTCGGCGCGCGCACCCGCACCTACACCCACGCCGCCGCTGATCTGCCGCGCGAAGATCCCCTCGTCCAGCAGGTGATCGGCAAGCTGTCGGCGGCGGCGTTCACCGCGCGAGCGGCGGTACTCGCGGTGGCGGATGTACTCGACCGGGTGTTGGACGCCGGGGCGAAGGACGAGAACGATCTCGTGGCAGCCGAATTGGCCGCCGCACAAGCACAACTCGGGGTGATCGACATCGTGCTCGCCGCCACCACCCAATTGTTCGAGCTGGGAGGCGCCTCGATCGTGTCCGAACAGCTGCGCCTGGATCGCCATTGGCGCAACGCCCGCACCGTCTCCGTGCACAATCCCGCTATCTTCAAAGCTCGTGCGGTCGGCGACTACCTGCTCAACGGCACCGACCTGCCGTTCGGCTGGAGCGCGGGCGAAAGGCACACGGGCGCATCGGTTTCCGCGGAGGTGTCGCGATGAGCAGGCCGATCAGGTTCAATGCCTTCGACATGAACTGCGTCGCCCACCAGTCGCCGGGGCTGTGGCGTCATCCCGAGGATCAGTCGCACCGCTACACCGACATCGGCTACTGGACCGAGCTGGCGAAACTCCTCGAGCGCGGGCGGTTCGACGGGATCTTCATCGCCGATGTGCTCGGCACCTACGACGTGTACGGCGGCAACGACATCGCCGCACTGCGCCAGGGCGCGCAGACACCGGTCGCCGATCCGCTGCTGCTCGTGTCGGCGATGGCCGCGGTGACCGAGCACCTCGGGTTCGGCATCACCACCGGCACCGGTTTCGAACATCCGTTTCCGTTCGCTCGCCGTCTGTCCACCCTCGACCACCTCACCGACGGCAGGCTCGGCTGGAATGTGGTGACCGGGTACTTGCCCTCCGCGGCGAGGAATTTCGGCGCCGACGATCAGCTCGACCACGACGAACGCTACGACCGGGCCGACGAATACCTCGAGGTGCTCTACAAGCTCTGGGAGGGTTCGTGGGAGGACGACGCGGTGGTGCGCGACAGCGAACGCGGCATCTACACCGATCCGTCGAAGGTGCACCACATCGGCCACTACGGCAAGCACTACACCGTGCCGGGGATCCATGTATCCGAACCGTCACCGCAACGCACACCGGTGATCTATCAGGCGGGCGCCTCCGCGCGCGGTATACGGTTCGCGGCCGAGAACGCCGAGGCGATCTTCATCGCCGGCCCGTCGAAACGAGTGTTGACACAGACAATTTCGCGTATTCGCGACGCACTCGAAGCCGCGGGACGCGACCGCCACGCCGCCAGGATCTACGCATTGGCCACCATCATCACCGACGAGACGGACGCCGCGGCGCGGGCCAAACGCGAGGAATACCTGTCCTACGCGAGCATCGAAGGCGGGCTCGTTTTCATGTCCGGCTGGCTGGGCGTCGACCTGTCGCAGTACGACCTCGACGACCCGATCGGTGACGTGCAGAGCAACGCCATCCAGTCGGCGGTCGCGGCTTTCCAGGAATTCGACGATGACGGCCGCGCGTGGACGGTGCGCGATATCGGACGCTGGGCTGGTATCGGTGGCATGGGTCCGGTGTTCACCGGTTCCGGTGACACGGTCGCCGACCTGCTGCAGGAATGGGCTGCCGACACCGATCTAGACGGGTTCAACCTCGCCTACGCGATCACGCCAGGAACGTTCGAAGACATTGTGCGCCATGTTGTTCCGGTATTGACCGAACGCGGCGTCTACCGCACCGAATACGAGCCGGGCACGTTGCGCAACGCCCTGTTCGGGGCCGGTGATCGACTCCCGCCGCACCATCGCGGCACCGGGTATCGCCTCGGCGGACCCGGTTCCACCGCGCTGCCGCATTCGCGGTCGCGTCCCGAGGCGGTGGAGACACCCGCCGGTCCATAGCGTGCACGGTTCGTCGATGATCAGCGCCGAGAACGTTCGCCTCGGCGCGATCAGCCGTCGACTGGTGCTGATATGTGTTGTGGTGCAACGTGTTCGAATCAACTCTCGCTGATCCCAACACTCATCATCGCGCGAACCCGAGAGCACCATTCCGGTATGACATCGCAGACTCCCGTTTCCCGTACCACTCGTTCGGCCGCGGTGATCGGCGCAGGCCAAACCGGCGTCACCGCGGCGCTGGGACTTCTCGACGCCGGCTTCACCGTGACCCTCTACAGCGACCGAGATCAACGTTCCCTGCGTGAGGACGTACCCGCCACCGGCACCGCCCTCGAGTTCGGCGAAACCCAGCAGGCCGAGGCCGCGCTCGGGCTCGACAGCTACACCGGCCGCGCACCCCGCCACACCGGTCTCAGTGTGCGCATCGCCGGACCGGGCAACGCCGAACTGATCGCCTTCGACGGCACTTTCGACGGGTATGTCGGCGTCGCCGTCGACACCCGTCTCAAGGCCGACGAACGCCTCACGGCCTTCGTCGAACGCGGCGGCGATTTCGTCGTCGACTCGGTCACTGTCGAATCCCTCGACGCCATCGCCGCCGCCACCGACCTCACCCTGGTCGCCACCGGCCGCGGCGGCCTGGCCGACCTGTTCCCGATCGACGAAGAGCGCACCGTCTACGACAAGCCGCAGCGATCGCTGCTCACGGTCACCGTGTCCGGCCTCGGCTACGACTCCGGTGTGTTCGCGCACCGCGGTCCCGCGGGCGGCGCGCACAGCCTGTTCTCCATTCTCGCCGACCAGGGCGAGGCCTGGTGGGGCCCGTACCTGCACAAGGACGCGGGCCCGAGCTGGGCGTTCCTCGGTTGGGCCCGGCCCGGCAGCGATTGGGAAACCCGTTTCGCCGCAGCGGATTCCGCCGAGTCGGCACTCCAGATCGTGAAGGACCTCTACCGCGACTACATCGACTGGGACCTGCCGGAAGTGCAGGCCACCCAGGTGATCCCCGAAGACCCGCACTCCTGGCTCACCGGCGCGGTCCGACCGGTCGTGCGTGCCGGTGTGGGACGCACCGCGGGCGGGCATCCGGTCGCCGCCCTCGGCGACACCGCCCTCGCCTACGACCCGGTCGCGGGCCAGGGCGCGCAGAGCGGGCTGATCCAAGCCCAACGCCTGGTCGCGGCCGCCGCGGTGCACGACGGACCGTTCGACGAGCGGTGGATCACCGACCAGTACGTCGCGTTCCTGGCCCACCGGGGCGACGCCGCCGCCAAGGTGACCCGCCTGTTCCTCAGCGATCCTGAATTCGCTGACATCGGCGGCCAGTTCTTCGCCACCGCCGCCGTGGACGCGAAGTTCGCCTCCGCCCTGGTCGGCCTGCTGCACCGTCCACAGCCGTTGCTGCCCATCGACTCCCCCGCCGACGCTGCCGCCTACATCACCGAGGTCACCGGGGCGGACGCGGGCGAATTGCTGGCGAAGTTCACCCCGGCGGGTCGCTTCGCCCGCTCCACGTTCGCCCCGGTCGCCGTCGGGTAACAGCCACCCTCGACCCGGTCGGGCACGCATACGGTCGAACGGCCGCTCCTCGAAACGCTGAGCCCTGCGACCTGTCCGGCGAGATTCGCCGGACAGGTCGCCGCGGCGCACGTCGGCGGCGCGGCCGGTCGTTCACGCAGGCGCCGGATCGTCGTCGTGTGAGTCGCAATCGGCCTGCCCACCCAGGGGTGTACAGCGGCCACCCCCGGGTTAGCTGGGTGATACCTGCGGGCACTATCCCCACCGACGCGGAGAGCGGATAGTCATAGTCAACCCCTATGGCATTCTCTACGGCGAAGGATCCGCGACATGCAGCCCAGCTACGTGCACCACGTCAGGGAGCAGGTGCGCGCCTACGGAGAGACCCGCTCCTACACCTATCTCCGTGAGGCAGGGCGCGAGCTCACCGAGGAGATCGCCACCTACCGCGATCTCGACCGTGATGCCAGGGCGGTCGCCGCGTGGCTGGCCGACCGCCCGGAATCGACGGAGCCCGTTGTCCTGCTCTACCTCGACGGCATGGCCTTCCTGCGGGCTTTCCTCGGCTGCCTCTACGCGGGCGTGGTCGCGGTTCCCGCGCCGCTGCCACACGATGAGCGCAGCACCCGACGAGTAGCGGCCGTCATCGCCGACTCCGGTGCCCGCCTGGTTCTCACCACCGCCAATTTTCAGCCGATGGTCGCCGCGGCGACGACCGCGGCCGTGGTGGCCACCGACGACCAGCTCGGCGACCCCGACGCCTGGCAGATGCCCGGCATCGACCAGGGCACCATCGCGTTCCTGCAGTACACCTCGGGCTCGACCGGCACGCCGAAAGGCGTTGTCGTCACCCACGCCAACCTCCTGCACAACGAAGCCGCGATCACCGCGATCGGCTTCAACGACGCCGCGACCGGCGTGAGCTGGATTCCGCAATTCCACGACATGGGCTTGATCGGCTCGCTGCTCGGTTCGATCTACGCCGGCGCGAACCTGGTGTTCATGTCACCGACGACGTTCCTCAAGCGCCCGGTGCGGTGGCTACAGACCATCGACAAGTACCGCGCGACCTTCACCGCCGCCCCGAACTTCGCCTATGAGCTGATCGCGAAGCGCGTCACCGACGAGCAACTGGCCGCCCTCGACCTGACCACCCTCGAGGTGGCGCTGTGCGGCGCCGAACCGGTCCGCGAACGAACCATCACGGCCGTGCGCGAGCGATTCGCCGCCGCCGGATGGCGCCCGACCGCACTGCTGCCCGCCTACGGTCTGGCCGAGGTGACGCTGCTCGCCACCGCGGGACCGATCGACGCGCAGCCGGTGGTCACCGACGGGCCCGACAGCGTGCTCGTCGGTTGCGGCCAGGCGGCGCGCGGACTCACCGTCCGCATCGTCGACCCGCACACCGGGCAGCGGGCCCTCGACGGCGCCGTCGGCGAGATCTGGATTCGTGGCGACAGCGTGGCCGCCGGCTACTGGAACCGGCCCGAGGAAACTCGCCACACCTTCGACGCCTATCTCGGCGACGAAGGGCCGTTCCTGCGCACCGGCGACCTCGCGATGTTGCGTGACGGCGAACTGTTCGTCACCGGCAGGCTCAAGGACCTGCTGATCATCAACGGCCGAAACCTCTACCCGCAGGATGTCGAGGAACTGGTGGAGCAGCTGCACCCCGCACTCACCACCGGCGTCGCCGTCTCCGTCGAGGCAGGCGGCCGGGAAAGGCTCGTCGTCGTGCAGGGCGTCAAGACCGCGCTGCTGCGCGGCACCACCCTCGCCGAACTGACCTCGACGATCAAGATCGCGGTTGCCCGCGGATTCGATGTCCCCGCACCGAGCGTCGTCCTCGTCGAAAGCCGCTCCGTGCACCGCACCACCAGCGGCAAGGTCCAGCGCGCCTCGATGCGCGAGGCCTTCCTCGACCACAGCCTCGCCACTGTCCTGCACGAAGATCTCGAACCGGCCCTGAGCCGATCATCGACCGCCGGCCCCACCCGCTGAGGAGCGAAACATGTTCAGCACCGTCCGCACCCACTCCACCACGATCAGGGACTGGCTCGTCGAGCGCGTCGCCGACTACACCGAACGCGCGGCGCACCAGGTGGACCCGACGATTCCCCTCGCCGAACTCGGCATCGACTCGGTGTCTGCGGTGGCGCTGTGCGGCGAGATCGAAGACCGCTGGTTGCTCGACATCGACCCGACCCTGGTCTTCGAATACCCCACCATCGCCGCCATCGCCGCCCACCTCACCGCTGAGACCGCCGTCGCGGCATGACCGACATCGCCGTCGTCGGCCTGGACTGCCGCTTCCCACACGCCGCCGACCCGGCGCAGTTGTGGCAGCTGCTGATCGAGGGAGGCGACGCGATCTCGGAAGTTCCCTCCAGCCGCTGGAACGCCGACGACTTCCACGACCCGGCAGGCGCACCCGGCACCATCAACACCCGCAGCGGCGGATTCATCGACGACGCCGACGCGTTCGACCACGAGTTCTTCGGCATCACCTCCCACGAGGCCGAGTCGATGGACCCCCAACAGCGACTGTTGCTGCAGGCCACCTGGCGCGCCTTCGAAGACGCCACCCTCGACCCCCGCGCTCAGGCAGGTTCACGGACCGGGGTCTATGTGGGCGTGATGGCCAACGAATGGGCCAACCTGCAGATGAGCGACTACGCCGCGATCACACCGCAGCACGGATCCGGCAACGGATACTTCATGACCGCGAACCGACTGTCCTACCAGTTCGACCTCTCGGGACCGAGTATCGCGGTCGACACCGCATGCTCGTCGTCGCTGGTCGCGGTCCATCTCGCCTGCGCTGCCCTGACAGCGGGTGATTGCGATCAGGCCGTCGCGGGTGGCGTCAACCTCGTGCTGACCCCGGCTGTCGGCGTGTTCTACACCCAGGCGGGTCTGTCGGCACCGGACGCGCGGTGTAAACCGTTCAGCGGCAACGCCGACGGGATCGTGCGCGGGGAAGGCGTCGCGGTGCTCGTCCTGCGACGCCTGTGCGACGCGCAGGCCGCGGGGCTGCCGATCTACGCGGTGATCAAAGGCAGCGCGGTCAATTCCGACGGACGCAGCAACGGCATCACCGCGCCGAACCGGTGGGCGCAACAGAACGTGATCGGCGAGGCCTACCGTCGGGCCGGAGTACGCCCCGACGACATCGCCTTCATCGAAGCGCACGGCACCGGAACAGTTCTCGGCGACATGATCGAGGTCAAGGCACTCGGCAAGCTGCACGCCAACCACCGCGCCCGGCCGTGCGGGATCGGATCCATCAAGGGCAACCTCGGCCACACCGAGGGCGCGGCGGGCGTGGCCGGGCTCATCAAAGCCGTTCTCAGCCTGCACCACGGCGTGGTCCCGCCGTCGAGATTCGCCGACCAGGAGAATCCGGGCCTGCGGATGGCGCACCACGGCCTGCGTCTGCTCGCCGACCGCATGACACTCGACGGACCCGCGCACTGTGGTGTGAGCAGCTTCGGGCTGGGTGGAACGAACGTGCACATGGTGTTGGGGAGCGCCCTGGCGACCGAAACCCCCGCGACGTCCAGGGGCGGGGTGCTCACCATCTCGTCGGACAACGAGGACGGATTGCGGCGCAACGCGCTTCGTATGGTCGAGGCATTGAAGTCGATGCGGCACAACCACTTCGATCAACTGTGCTGGACGAGCAATCAGGTCAAATCATCGGGCCGCTACCGGCTCGCTGTCGTCGCTCACGACCGCGACGAGGCGATCGCGCAGTTGCGCGTCGGCGACCCGGACGTGGGCCGACAGTGGCAGGCGCCTCGGGGTCTCGCGCGGCCGGTGCGCGTCGGCTGGCTGTTCACCGGCCAGGGATCGCAGTTCCCCGGTATGGGGCGGACTCTGCACGAGGCGAGCCCCACGTTCCGGCGGGCACTCGAACTGGTCGAGGGCGCCATGTCCGCCCACCTCGGACGCTCGGTCCGCGACCTGCTACTCGATAGGCACGCCGAGATCGACGACACCGCCCTCGCGCAACCGGCGATCTTCGCCATGGAGTACGCGCTCGCCAAGACGCTCGCCGACCTGGGCGTGCGCCCCGCCTGGGTGCTCGGGCACAGCATCGGCGAGTTCGCCGCGGCCGCGGTCGCGGGCGTCTTCGATCTCGACGACGCCTGCAGGCTGGTCGCCGCGCGTGGGCGACTGATGCGAGACCTGCCGACGGGTGGCGCGATGCTGGCCGTGCGCACCACTCCCGAGCAGATCGCCGATCTGCTCGCCCTCGAGCCCGCTGTCGTGGTCGCGGCCGTCAACGGACCGCGCGATCTCGTTCTCTCCGGCGACGCCGCCGCGCTCGCCCGCGTCCGTTCGGTACTGCGTACGCGTTCGGTGATCTCGAAGCCGTTGTCGGTGTCACACGCGTTCCACAGTCCCCTGATGGCGCCGATGTTGAACGAGTTCGAGGCCGTCGCCGGTACCTGCGCCTACCGCGCCGCCGCGCTGCCGATCTACTCGACCGTGCACGGCCGTGTACTCGACGCCGACGAGGTGATGGATGCCGAGTATTGGACCGAACACGTCCGCGCCACAGTGCGTTTCGACGCCGCTGTGCGCGCCGCGCTCGACACGGCCCCGACGCACCTCGTCGAGGTCGGACCGAGCCGGGTGCTCGCCGCGGCGGTGCGCGGCATCGACCCCGAGCTCGGCGCTCGCTGCCTGTGCGCGAGCACCGGTCCGAGCGCCACCGGAGACGAACTCGCCGCTACCGTCGCCGCGCTCTACCGCGACGGCCTCGACCCCGAATGGAACGAACTCTACGAACCGGCGCAGCGCGTGCGTCGGCGGCTGCCGGTGTACGAGTTCTCTGTCGCGCACCGATTCTGGGTGGAGCCACCCACTGTCGGCGAAGTCGGGGCGGCGGTTCCCCCACTGAAACCCGCACCAGTGCAAGCACTTACCGAGGGAACAGAGATGGAATCACTGATCGCGCTCTTCCGTGAACAGAACGCCGTACTGGCAAGCATGCTGTCGGCACCCGTCGAGCGACACGGCCTCGAAACCAGCTCCGCGCCTGGCAATCTCACCACGGACGCGGTCGCGAGCATCGTCCGTGCCGAACTCGCCAGGGTGAGCGGTTTCCCCGCCGATCGGCTGGACGAGAGCCGAACACTCGGTGACGGCCTCGGACTCGATTCGCTCATGCTCACCGATGTGGTCACCGGCCTGGCACGCAAACTCCCCGGCACGACGATCGACCCGGCCCGGGTCACGGCGACGACGACCCCGGGCGAGGTCATCGCCCACCTCACCGGCCAACTCGCCGGGGGAAACGCGCGGACCCCCGGTGCGGACACAGTGCTGATCCGCACCCCCGAAACCGCCCTCCCCGCAACCGAAGCCACGCCTACCACGGTGACACCCGAATACCGGATCTCCGACTTCCCCGAGGTGCGAGCCATCGCCGATCGGCTCGCCGGTGCCGAAGCACTCGGCCTGGCCAATCCGTACTTCCTGATCAACGACGGCGTCACCAGGGACACCTCGTTCATCGACGGCACCCAGGTGGTCAATTTCGCCGGCTACAACTACCTGGGAATGTCCGGCCACCCCGCTGTGGTCGCCGCCGTTCAAGACGCCGTGGCCCGCTACGGCAGCTCGGTCTCGGCCAGCCGCCTGCTCTCCGGTGAGAAGCCGATCCACCGTGAACTCGAGGCCGAACTGGCCGCCCTGCTCGGCACCGAGGACGCGATCGCCCTGGTCGGCGGCCACTCGACGAACGTGACGATCATCGGCCATCTCGTCGGTCCGCAAGACCTGGTGATCCACGACAGCCTCGCGCACGACAGCATCCTGCAGGGCTGTCGACTGTCCGGCGCGACCCGCAGACCGTTCCCCCACAACGACCACACCGCCCTCGACGGGTTGCTGACCGAAATCCGTCACCGATACCGCCGGGTCCTGATCCTCATCGAAGGCGTTTACAGCCAGGACGGTGACATCCCGGATCTGCCCGCGATCATCGCGATCAAGAAGAAGCACCACGCACTGCTGATGATCGACGAGGCCCACAGCATCGGAGTGCTCGGCGAGACCGGCGGCGGCATCGGCGAATACTTCGATGTCGACCGCCGCGACGTCGAACTGTGGTCGGGCACGATGTCGAAAGCGCTCGCCGGCTGCGGCGGCTATGTGGCAGGCAGCGCGGACCTGGTTCAGTTTCTGAAATACACCACCCCGGGCTTCGTCTACAGCGTCGGGATGACACCGATGAACGCCGCCGCCGCCGTGGCCGCGATGCGCCTGTTGCGTGCCGACCGCGAGCCACTGGACCGGCTCCGACACAATGCGCAGCTGTTGCTGCGCCTCGCCCGCGAGGCGGGCATCGATACCGGCGACAGCCACAACACCCCGATCATCCCGTGCATTGTCGGCGACTCGATGAAGACGCTGGAACTGTCCACCGCACTGCTTCGTCGCGCGATCAACGTCAACCCGATCCTGTATCCGGCCGTCGCGGAAGACCAGGCCCGGCTCCGCTTCTTCGTCACGGCCTGCCACACCGAAGAGCAGATCCGCGAGACCGTCAGCGCCCTCGCCGAGGAACTGACCCGAATTTCCCCGCAGAGCATCGTCACTCATCAGCCCGGCGAAATCGACACCGTTACTCAGTGATTCACATCCGGGAAGGAGTGGTGTTCGTGGGCGATCACCCAGCGTCCGCGATCCTTGCGCAGGCCAAGGGTGAGTCGCAACCGCGCACCCGGTTCAGCGGCGATCGACTCCGGAGTTCCGCAGCGCAACAGCGCGTGTGCGTAAGCGACATCGGCGCCCGCGGTCACCTCGAGTTCGACGATCTCGAACACGGCGCCCTGCGCGAGCCAAGCGAAGAACGGCGGCCAGGTGTCGCGATAGGCCTCGATCCCACGCACACCGTTCTGCGGCGGCGGAACATCGAACATCACGATGTCGGCGGGGTGATCGGCCAGTACGCCGTCGAGGTCTGCCTCGCGGACCGCGGTCGCCCACCGGTGCACCATGGCGCGGATCTGGGCGTCGTCTTCGGACATGTCGTTCTCCGTTCGCTGGGCCGAGCCCTCGGGTCTCAGCCGGTGGGGATGTCCCACTGCCTCTATGACCCGGCGAGAGGTGCCGAAGTAATCGTCGGCCGCGAAATCAGTCGGACACAGTCGCGGGGAGGGTGAACCGAGGAAAGAGCGTCGGGTCCAGAAACGACACCACTTCGGCGATCGCCCCGTCGCGCACCACCAGCACATCGAGTGCCATGGCCGCGAATACACCGCTGTCGGCGTCCCACCAATAGGTGCCGAAGGCTGGTTGACCATTGGCCACGGTGGGCAGGAAGCGCCAGCGCCAGCGCAGCGGACCGGTGACGATGAAGTCCCGGATGGCTGCTTGCCCGGCATACCATTCGGGCAGCGGCGGCATGGCGTACCGGGCATCGGCGGCGAGTAGTCCGACGATGGTGTCCACGTCGGCCGCCTCCCACGCGGCCGCGTAGCGCAGGGCCAGGTGACGAGTGTGCGGATCGCCGGGGTCCTGGGAGGACGCGGACCTTTCCTGTGCGACGTGCGCGCGTGCGCGCTGCAGCGCACTGTTGGCCGAGGCGACTGTCACATCGAGCAGTTCGGCTGTTTCCTGTGCCGTGAAGCCGAGGACATCGCGCAGGATCAACGCGCCGCGCTGAACACCCGGCAACTGCTGGATCAACGCCACAAAGGCCAATTCCACGGCTTCTCTGGCCGTATAGCGAGCCTCCGGTCCCGGCTCGCCCACACCGACGCCTGGATAGGGCTCGAGCCAGATCCGCTCGGCCGCAGGCGCATTCGGCGCACTGTCGGTGGGTAGTTCGCGACGCCCCCGCTGCTCGAGCATCGTCAGACAGCGATTCGTGGCGATCTTGTACAGCCACGGCCGGAACTTCCGTGGGTCGGTGAGGTTCGCGCGGGAACGCCACGCACGCAGCAGGGCTTCCTGCAACGCGTCATCGGCGTCGTGCACCGAGCCCAGGAATCGGTAGCAGTGCACGTGCAATTCCGCGCGCAGCGGGCCGACGAGTCGATCGAAGTCGGTCCGGTCGATGGTCGAATCGCCCGCAGGGTCCATCCTGCCGATGATGGCACACCGCCCGAGGCGATGCGGTCGCCTCACCACCCCCTGCCGGACGTCGGCTCGCTCGCACCGGTTCCGCGATGCTCGCGAGTCACTGGTCGAATGCGAGGTCGAGGATTCCACTTCGAGGCAGTGACTGACAGGCAAGTCGAACACCGCGGGCGAGGTCGTATTCGTCGAGGGTGTGGTTCTCGCGCAGGTGGACGTCACCTCGGCGCAGGGTGTACGCGCATCCGCCGCAGGTTCCCTCGCGGCACACGTAGGGCACGTCCAGTCCGCGAGCGAGCAGCACATCGAGAAGCACGGCATCCCTCGGCCAGGTGATGGAATGCACCTCGTCGTCGAGCTCGACCGTTGCGGTCGAGCTGGACGCGCTGTCACAGATCGCAGGCGCGGGTGCGCTGAAAGCGTCGGTGGTCAGCGAAGTGAAGGTCTCGGTGTGAATGTGGGGCGCGGCAAGACCGTTGGCAATCAGTGCGCCGCGAGCTGCCGCCATGAACGGGGCCGGTCCGCAAAGATAGGCGTGCGACTCAGCGGGCGCGGTGAGCCAAGACCGGAGTGCGGCCTCGGTGGGTCGACCGGATTCCGATTCCAGCCACTGCGTGATGGTGAGCCGGTCCGGGTGGCGTCGGGCCAGTGCATCGAGGTCGCGAGCGAAAATGACGGATTCCGCGCAGCGGTTGGCGTAGGCCACCGTGATCGGATTGTCGTGCAGGGCAAGGGCTGTCCGCAGAATCGAGATGATCGGGGTGATCCCGCTACCCGCGGCAACCAGTAGGAACGGCGCGGTCCAGTCTCGCGGGACGAAGCTGCCCGCCGGTGGGAGAACGTCGAACAGGGTGCCGGTCGCCGCGTTGTCGCAGATCCAGTTCGACGCGCGGCCGTCAGGCACGCGCTTGACCGTGATGGTCGGGCGTGTCGGCGAGTGCGGTGCGCTCGACAACGAGTAGCAGCGGGTCAGCGGGCCGTCCGAGCACGGCACGCGCAGGGTCAGGAACTGTCCGGGCCGGTAGTCGAACGAGGCCGACGGGCCCGCCACCGTGTCCAGCGTCAACGACACCGCATCGGCCGTCTCCTGGATGACATCACGCACTTCGACTCGGTAGATATGCGGGTTGAGATCTGTGGCTGACATCGTCGTGCAACTCCCTTGTAGCAGGTAGCGAGCCTCTCGGCCCACCATGGGCCGATAATGTGCCATTGACAAATGGCACATTAGATGATGACACTGAGGCTATGACAACGACAAGGTCAACGGCGACCTCACGGTTGGCGACGACGATCACGAGGAAGCCCTCACGGCGATCCCGATGGGCACTGACAGCGGGCCGCTCTGTGTTGCGTCCCGTCAACTGCGCACTGCCCCACAATCGGCTCGGCATCGCCGCGGCTCGAGGGATGACCGCCGCGATAATGGCCGCCGGCGGCCCGACTCCACGGGGAACCCAGGTCACACCGGTTCGGTCGGGTCCCGTTCGCGGAGACTGGGTTCGCGCCGCGGGTGTCGAATTCGGTGACCGGGCAATCTATTTCGTCCACGGCAGCGGATATGTCCTCTGCTCTGCCCGCACACACCGCGGGTTGGCGGCCCGGCTCTCCCGGGAGACCGGATTGCCGGTGTTCGTGATCGACTACCGGCTCGCACCGGAGCATCGGTTCCCCACCGCGGCCGACGATGTCACGGGCGGATACCGCTGGTTGCTCGACAACGGCCGTCGAGCAACGGATGTGGTCATCGTGGCCGACTCCGCCGGTGGCCACCTGAGCGTGGACCTCCTGCTGGACAACGCCAGGACCTCGACCCCGCAACCCGCCGGTGTCGTACTGTTCTCGCCGCTGATCGATCTCTCGTTCACCTTGGCCGAGCACCATCAACGCCACGGCGCCGAAGCCATGGCCTCGGCGCGCGTCGGCCGCAGAGCAGCTGAGCTCTACATCGCGCAGGAACCAGCCGACTCGCCGCGACTGCGACTGCGAGTCCCGCCGGGAACCACGCTGCCACCGCTGTTCGTGCAGGCCAGCGACGCGGAGATGCTGGTAGGCGACGCCGTGCACCTGCGCGAGATGGTGGTAGCCGCAGGCGGCTCCTGCGAACTCGAGCTGTGGCCCGGACAGGTCCACGTCTTCCAAGCCCTGCCACTACTCGTGCCCGAGGCCACAGCGGCGCTGCGCCGAGCGGCCCGTTTCATCGCCGACGCACTGGCGAATTCGAATACCTCGACCCGAGAGCGAGTGAGCTGACCGTGGGAATTCTGGACTTTCTGCCGGGCAACAGCCGACGATCCTATGGCGCCAAGGCCGTGGTCACCGGGGCGGGCAGCGGTATCGGGCGGGCGTTCGCGCTCGAACTCGCCGCCCGCGGCGGCCAGGTGGTGTGCGCCGACATCGACAAGGATCGAGCCGAAGAGACTGTGCGGTTGATCGCACGCGTGCACGGCGCGACCGCACATGCGCTGTTCTGCGATGTCGCCTCCCGCGCCGACATGGAGAGCCTGGCACTGCACACCGAACTGCTCCTGGGCGGCCCGCCCACGCTGGTCGTCAACAATGCCGGCGTCGGCATCGGTGGAAGCCCCGTCGGCGACATCGGTCTCGACGACTGGCAATGGGCACTCGGCATCAACCTGTGGGGTGTGGTCCACGGCTGTGAGCTGTTCACCCCGCAACTGCGTGCGGCCGGCCGCGGCGGCATCATCAATGTCGCTTCCGCGGCGGGGTTCGCCGCGGCACCGACCATGGGCCCCTACAACGTGTCCAAGGCCGCGGTCATGTCGCTGTCGGAAACGTTGGCCGCCGAGCTCTCGGGGAGCGGGGTCGCGGTCACCGTGCTGTGCCCGACCTTCGTCAAGACCAATGTGGCCCGCGACGGCCGGATCGACGATGCCGCGATGAACCTGGCCGAAACGCTGATGCGCTGGACCGGCTACTCGCCCGAGCGCGTCGCCCGGATGACTCTCGATGCCAACGACCGAGGTCGGCTCTACGTCTTGCCCCAACTCGACGCCCGCCTGATCTGGCTGCTCAAGCGGCAATTCCCCACCCTTTACACCCGCGGCCTCGGCACGCTCAATCGTCTGCTCCCGCATGCCGATTCGAACCCGAAGCCCGCCCCGACCGCCGACACCGAGAAGACAGGAGTCTGAGATGTCCTTCGACTTCGACGACATGCTGGCCAAGATCAAGGCCCGCCAGTGGGCACTGGCCGATATCGACTGGGACGCGCCGGGCGCCGAACTCGTCGACCCCGACCTGCACGCCAAACTCAAGCCGTTCATGGCCGATCTGATGTGGATCGAGAACGTCGGCGCCCGCGGATTCGCGGCCATGGCGCAGAAGGCGCCCACCGAGACGCTGCGCGAGATCTACCGCTACTTCCACGCCGAAGAGCAGCGCCACGCCAATGCCGAGCTGGCGCTGATGCGCCGCTGGGGCATGCTCGACGGCGACGAGATCCCGGAACCCAACATCAACGTCAAGCTGGTGATCGATTTCCTGGACAAGCATGCCGACGGCATGTCGCTGTCCTTCCTCGGCACGGTTATCCCGATGCTCGAGGTCGCCCTCGACGGCGCGCTGATCAAATTCATCACCGACGAGATCACCGACCCCGTCGCGCAGGAGGCGTTCAAGAAGATCAATGCCGACGAATCCAGGCACCTGGCCACCGATTACGCGGTCATGGAGCTGCTCGGCCATTCCACCGCTCGTAAACTGTTCATCGATCTGGTCGGCGGCTGGGCCAAACCATCGCTGCTCATCGGTGTCTTGAGCTATGTGCCGCTGTTGAACAAGATGCGCGACAATGTCGTCGACATGGGCGTGGACGAGGAGCGTCTGTACGCGGCGATGCGGCGCTTCAAGGCCGTCGGTGAACGCAATCCGATCGCCAACCGCGTACCCATGTATCGCATCGTCAAGATGCATGCCAACTGGGTGATCAACCGCGACCACCCCTACCACCTGCTTGCCGACGCGCTGGTGAAAATGACCGCGCGCGTTCCCGACCGCTTCCTCGGACCACAGCCCACCTGGTCCAAGGAACTGACCTACGAGCCGGTCGCGTGAGCACCGCCGAGCCACTGGATGTGGCGATCATCGGCGCGGGTTTCGCGGGCATCGGCACCGCGATTCGACTGCGACAGAAGGGCATCACCGACTTCGCGATCTTGGAACGCGGGTCTCGAGTGGGCGGCACCTGGCGGGACAACACCTATCCCGGTGCGGCCTGTGACATTCCGTCACGGTTGTACTCCTACAGCTTCGCGCCCAACCCGGACTGGTCACACACCTACTCCGGCAGTTCCGAAATTCTCGACTACATCGAGTCGATGGTCGACGGATTCGGCCTCCGGTCCCGGATCAGGTTCGGGCACAACGTCACCGGGACCACGTTCGACGAGGCGAGCGGGCTGTGGAACATCACCATGGCAGGTCGCCGACGCGCGGTGCAGGCACGCACCATCGTCATCGCCTCCGGACCGTTGTCCAATGCCGGCTTTCCCAGCATTCCCGGGATCGACGACTACCAGGGGCACAAAATCCACAGCGCGCGCTGGGATCACGACTACGACTTCACCGGCAAACGAGTCGCCGTGGTCGGCACCGGCGCCAGTGCCGTGCAGATAGTTCCCGAACTCGTGCGCCGAGCCGCGGCGGTCAAAGTGTTCCAGCGGACTCCCGGTTGGGTGCTGCCCCGGCTGAACCGTCCGACCAGCGCACGTACCAAACAGCTGTATCGTCGGCTGCCCGTCACCCAGTCCCTCGCCCGCCGAGGGTGGTTCTGGGGGCACGAATCGGTCGCGCTCGGGGTCGTCTGGAACACCCCGCTGACCCGAGTCGTCGAATCGGCGGCCAAGCTGCACCTGCGCACCCAGGTGCGCGACCCGTGGCTGCGCCGCCAGCTCACCCCCGGGTTCCGCGCAGGCTGCAAGCGCCTGCTGATGACCAGCGAGTACTACCCAGCGCTGCAACGTGACAACTGCACCCTGGTCACCTGGCCGATCGCGCGCATCAGTGAACACGGCATCCGCACCGCCGAGGGTATCGAGCACCGCTTCGACGCCATCGTCTTCGCCACCGGGTTCGAGGTCTCCAAGACCGGCAGCCCGATTCCGGTGACCGGCCGCGACGGACGGGTGCTCGCCGAGGAGTGGCGCAAGGGCGCGTACGCGTACAAGAGTGTCGCCGTGGCCGGATATCCGAACCTGTTCCTCACGTTCGGCCCCAATTCGGGACCCGGCCACAATTCGGCGCTGGTGTACATGGAGGCGCAGATCGACTACCTGACCGACGCCATCGACATGATCCTGACGCGGAAGCTGCGAACCATGGAAGTACGCCGCGACAAACAGGACCGGTACAACGAGCGGCTGCAGAAACGCCTGTCGGCGACGACGTGGAATTCCGGCTGTCGCAGTTGGTATCTCACCGAGGACGGCTTCAACGCCACGATGTTCCCGGGCTTCGGCAGCCAGTTCGTCCGGCAACTGGCCGTCGTCGACCCCGACGACTTCCTGCTCACCCCGTCGGATGCGCAATCGGCGAGCGGAACCAGCGATCGTGCCGTGGTCCCGCTCGGCTAGGGTGACAACGACCCCTGTGTCCATGTCCCCGGGGATGCACCCGGGGACATGGACACAGCCGGTGGCCGCTGGACGAACAGGAGACGAGACGGGTGTCGGAGTACCGCATCGATGATCTCGCCCGCGCCGCCGGGACCACCGCCCGCAACGTGCGTGCTTACCAGGAGCGCGGACTGCTCCCGGTGCCGACCGCTCGCGCCGGGCGCGCCCTGATCTACGACGACTCCCATCTCGAGCGCCTGAAACTCATCGATGCGCTGCTGCAACGCGGCTTCACCACCGCTCACATCGCCGACTTCATCACCAGTTGGGAAACCGGCAAGGACCTCGTCGATGTCCTCGGATTGCCGCGTGCGGCGACCCCCGACCCGGCCACCGCCTCGCTCGAGGTCCCCCTCGAACTCGTCTCGACCTTCCTGGGCGCCGAAGCGAACGATCCGACGATGCTGACCCGCCTCAGCGAACTCGGGGTGCTCCGAGTCCGCGGCGACATGGTGGAATTCACCGATCCACTACTGCTGGAGACCTTCGCCGACCTGCGCGAATACCAGTTCGACCTGCGCCGCCTCGCCGACCTGCAAGCAGTGGTCCAGCATCGTCTCGACGACATAGCCCACCAGATGTTCACCGTCACCCGAGATCATCTCGTCGAACTGCACGGCCCCGGATGGCTGCCCACCACCGACGCTGAGATCAGCGAAACCACCACCATGATCAACCACCTGCGCAACGTCGCCGTTGCCGCCGTGCAGCACACTCTCGTCCAAGCACTCGACCGCGCGTTGACTCAGGAACTGGGCGAATACCTCGCCGCCACCGCAGAGGCTGCCGCAGACCCGCAATAGCGGGTCCAACCAGGTCGGCCGCTGCTCGGCGGAGGTGACCGCAGTGCCCGGCTCCGCTCAGGGAACCGCCGGCGGGCGGTCGGGAACCAGCAGCGTGGCGATCTCCGTGCCGATGCCAACGGCGTTGTTGTTGTCGGCGTCGGAGGACGGACCGAGGGTGGCGTAGACGACGACGGTCGTCTCGGTTTTCGTGTCGTAGAAGGCGACACCGTCGTAGCCGCCGTAAGACGGATTCATGAACAGCCAGTCGCCGAGGTGGACCACGCCGAAGGCGAAGTACTTCTCTGCCGTGAAGGGGCCGAGGCCCGCGGTAGACGGGCCCATCATCTGCTGGAACTGGTCGGGGGTGAGCCGTTCGCCCGTGCCGAGGGCGCGGACCCAGCGGCCCACGTCGGCGACGGTGGAGTTCATGTTGCCGCTGTGCAGGAAAGCGGTGGGGTTCCAGAAGGTGGAGTCTTCGAAGAACCCTCGTTCATTGGTATAGCCGTGCAGGATCGGTTCGTCGACCTGTGGAGTGAGCACTACCTCGCTGTCGTGCATGCCGAGCGGGTCGGTGATGTGTTCGGCGATCAGCTCGCCCAGGGGCTTGCCCGCTGCCTTCTGCAGCACTTCGCCGAGGACGACGAGGTCGCTGTGGGCGTAGGCGAAACTTGTCCCCGGTTCGAACAGGGGCGGACGGGCGTTGGCGCGGTCGAGCAGTTGCGGGGCGGTCCATTCGCGAATCGGGTTCTCGCCGAAGATCTTCAAGAACTCCGGTTCGGTCACGTAGTCGGAGATGCCGGAGGTGCTGTCGGCGAGCATGCGCGGGGTGATCTTGTCGGCACGCGGGAAATCGGGCATCCAGCGGGCGATGGGCTCGTCGATTCTCAGCACACCCTGTCCGTCGAGTCGCCACAGGACTGTCGACAGCATGGGTTCCATGGGCTGGCCGACCCGCAAGCGCATCTGCGCTGTCGCGGGCACACCGAGCGGCGATCCGCCCTGCGCCCCGAGCGCGAGCTGCTCCTCGCCCCGCCATGCGCCGTAGACCGCCGAACTGAGATCGAGTTCAGCCATCTTGGCGCGCACGATGTCGGCGATCTTCGCCGCCTCGGCACTGTCCACCGGCGAGGACGGCGAGCCGGCGGACTTCTCCTCCGCGGCGCAACCGCCCGTGACGACGGCGAGCACGACCGCGACCACCCCCCATGCTCTGCGATACCGGGGCAACACGCTCATGACGGCGATCCCTTCGTCGAGGAATGCTCACGATCAGCAGCGATGTCGAATCTACGCTCCGCCGCCGCTCGACCGGCTGAGGCTCGCGAGATACAGCGATCGACACGATGGACCGTCGCTACCGACCCGAGTTGGTCGGCTATTGGGCGCTGGCCGCGGGGCGGACGACGATCTCGTTCACGTCTACTTCCGCTGGTTGGCCGATGGCGAAAGCGATGGCGTCGGCGATGGCAGCAGCCGGGATCGCGACGGATCGGTAGGACTTCATTTCCTCCCTGGCTGTGCGGTCCGAGATCGACTCTGCCAGTTCGGATTCTGTGACGCCGGGCGAGACCGTCGTCACCCGGACGTCGCCCGCTGATTCCTGGCGCAAACCCTCGGAGATTGCCCGGACGGCGAACTTCGTGGCGCAGTAGACCGCTGCGGTCGGGACCACCTCGTAGGCGCCGACCGAGGCGATGTTGACGAAATGCCCGCTGCCCTGGGTCCGCATGATCGGAAGGGCGGCGGCTATGCCGTGCAGGACGCCGCGGACGTTGACATCGAGCATGCGGTTCCACTCGTCGATCTTCAGCGCGTGCAGCGGTGAGAGCGGCATGACGCCCGCGTTGTTGACCATGACGTCGATGCGGCCGAAGCGCTGGTGGGCGGTGGTGACGAACGCTCGCACGTCGTCGAGGTCGGTGACGTCGACGCTGTGGAAGGCCGCCTGCCCACCCGAGGTGCCGATTTCCTCGACCAGGCGGTGCAGGCGGTCGGTGCGGCGTGCGCCGAGGAATACCTGGTGGCCGTCGGCGGCCAGCTTCCGTGCGGTGGCTTCTCCGATACCGCTGCTGGCTCCGGTGATCAGCACTGTCTTGGGCTTGGTCATGATGTTCGGTCCTCTCGATACAGGACGAGGTGCTCGTGGTACAGCACGCCGTCGCGGATATCCCCGGTCGCGGTGAAGCCGAGGTCGTCGATGTAGTCCAGATGATTTCCGGTCACCGTGTAGCGGCCGGTGTAGGCGCTGCGGCGTGAGCCCCTGGCTTCGTCGTAGCGACCGTCGGCGCGCAATTCCTGCCGGATGTGCCCATCGCCGGTCACCCACATGCCGACGACGTCTGCCCTGTCGATGGTGGTCCTTGAATGCATGACTCGAGTCTGTCCAGGTCCCAGCAGCGCGAACAGGCCGCGACCCACCTGGGTGCCGTACACCCTGGCAAGGCTGAAGCGGCGCCGCTGCCCCCGCTTGGGTAGGTGTATCGCGCCCACCTACGAGCCCGGATCCGGAACTACGCTCGATTCATGTCGTCCAATGAGCTCGGAGATTTCCTCCGGTCGCGTCGCGCGCAGATCTCGCCCGAGCAAGCCGGAGTTCGGACCTACGGCGTTCGTAAAGTAGCGGGCCTTCGGCGCGAGGAGGTCGCGTTCCTCGCCGGGGTGAGATGTTCGTTACACACTCCTTGCTCCTCGTGCGCATGAGGTACTCGACGATGTCGCCCCTTCGCGCATCGTCCTAGCATCTCGTTGTCTGGCAGCCCTCAACGAAACACAGGACCGCATCCGCTCCACTAACAGACTCGTTTTGGGTGAAACCGACTGCAGGTTCGAGTCTTTCGCAGCGAAACATTCACTCGGTACCTCCATCGCAGGCAGCCATTTGTGTGTACGGTAAGTGTCCGTCGCGGCATGTGTGATCCACAGGTTGCGCGTCTCCAAGCGCTGTTCTCTATTCAGTTAGGTGGTATGCGGTGGCTGGTGTCATGAAGGAGATGCGGTTCGGCGATTTGGAGGTGCTGGTAGAAGCGGTTTCGGTTCCCGGCACCGAGCGTACGAGCACTGGGACCGGGCCGTCAGCCGGTCGGATGGTTGATGCGCTCGAACGGGCGCGGGCAGTCATCAACGCAGCGGCCTCCTCGACCGCGAACACGGTGCGGGAGTTGGGGGACAAGACTCGCCCCGATAGACTGGAAGTGGAGTTCGGGGTCGGGTTTTCGGCTAAGGGCGACATCATTGTGGCCAGCGGCTCAGCCAATATGACCCTGAAGGTGAAGCTAATCTACGACGCACACACCGTAGAAGCCACAGAGGACACTAGCGCTGACGACTCCCTGCCACTTTCGTCGTGACCATCGGCAGTACTGCGAATGACCTGGATATGCGGGTACCTGCATATTTAGGCCGGATCCTGTCCGGAGATATTCCTATGGGGACTTGTTTTCAGGTCGCACCTGGGGTATTGGTTACCGCGGCGCACGTCCTAGATCAGGTCGGTGCTCGAGATCGAGATGCAGTCGTGCGGGTGGACGCACTCGCCGGTGGGATGCCAGCGTTCGATGCGCGTGTCGCCGCAGTGGATCTTTTGCATGATCTGGCGGTGCTAACCAGCCTGACAGCTCTGCCAAAATCCATTGAGGGCTGGGCGGCCACCGACTCGGTCATCTTGAGCACGAACACGATCATCACCGGCGTGGTGGAGGTTCCGGACCACGAACACACCTACCGATTCCTTGACGCCCCCGGTTGGTGGGAGGGCGGTACCACGCGTGATGACCAAGTCCGCCTCGGCCGGGTAAAGGCATCGACAGTGATGAGGGGGATGAGCGGGGGTCCAGTTCGCCGCGCGTCCGATGATTTCGTGGTGGGGGTGGTTTCTGCCCGATACAACAGTGTCGACGGTTGGGGCCGTGACAGCGTATTCGTCGCCCGGATCGAAAATCTACAGTCTCTACTGGAGGGGATAGTCAACATTGAGATTGCTGGGCCTCTACCGCTGGAAAGCCTGCCGGTAATACAAGCTGAGGCTGCTCCGGGCGCCCCGATGATTGTCGACCATGCTCTAGTCTTCGTAAACATACAGGAACAGGCCACCTTCCACCCCTTCGAATTTCAGACTTCAAGTTTGAATCTACACAAGCTTCCTGGGTCTAGAAAGTCGCAGTCTGTGATTGTTTTCGTCCACGGACTTAACGGTAACGGCTACAGCACTTGGGGAGAGTTCCCGTCGTTCATATATCACAATTCAGTCGGCGTTCGCATAGACATAGCTATGTTTGATTACTTTAGCGGGCACAGACGAAGATTCAAGAGTCGGGCGAACGTAGACGGCATCACAAGCCTTCTCGCCGAAAGGCTGAGTCAACTCGCCCGGCTATACGACGAAATATATATTGTGGCCCATAGCATGGGCGGATTGGTCGCGCGGGATGCGATCAAAAAATACGTAGACATTTTCGATCGCTCCGAAGGGCTGAAGCCGATAGCGGGGCTAATACAGTTTGATACACCCCTTGAGGGATCCGGATGGTCCCCAAGAATGGCGAGAATCGTTTTTACCGAAGCCAGAATTCTTCACCGCTGGTCGAAGTACCAACTAATGTTGCGCAAATACTTTGACAACCATTTCGATGTGCACGATAGTTCCAACCTTGGTAATAGGAACTACTTAATGCCCATATATGCCGGATATGCGGAGCTGGATTCTATCGTCACAAAGGAAAGCGCTACAGCAGGTATTCCAGAAAGGCAATGCTACGGTTTTAAAACAAGCCACTCGGATATCGTCAAGCCGCAAACATCCAACGATGAACAGGTCAAGTTCGTCTTGAATGCTGTGATAAGAACAATGGGGAATAGGGCAATCCGGCGAGTGCACTGGATGAGAGAGAAGCGAGACCAAGGCGCCAGCGGACAACCGGAGAGCATGGAAACCCGGCCATCCAAACCCAGCGACCTATTGATTACTGACGTTTTCCTGGATCCCGATTCCATCAACTGGAAGCAGATCTATGACGAGGTCTTGCGGTCAGTCTCGGATACTTATCCTCGCGTTCAGGTCGTTGACGTTGCGACAGTTGCTTACGACTGGAAACCCGAGCTTTTGCTATCTATTCACGACTCGTCTCGAATTCGGTCTGGCGACCCGGGATCAATTGAGCTCGTTCGACAAGTCAGGAAAAGATACGATGAGCTCGACAGTGAGACACGGCTAGTATCAGTTGGAAGCGAGAATGAACATGCGATACCTAGAATATCGGTGGCGGCTGGGCTGGACGGAGTCGGCAGTCGTCCGCTTCGCCGGCGCATAATGATAGATTCAGCGGAGGACGACGACGAACTAAGGGAGCGGTTGCACATACACGTGGAGACCTTGGTTACCGAAATTGAGAATCGTCTCGATAAGCCAAAGGACCGTATATGAACCTCGCATGGCTTGTTGCAATCTATAGTCCGCATGAAATCGCCGCTCACCCCAATTTCAACACGGAAATTGTTCGTGCGGAGGCCGAGCTCGCCGCGATTTTGCTGGATCGCACCCCGCCGAGTAAAGCCTTCAAATTTCCCGGGATAAAGCAATCCGCAGGGGTAAACGACCCTGCCGTGGATCTCATTTACGGTTTGATCACCAGCCAGTCGGGTGAAAACGGCCTGGAAGAGCTTGGCGGCGCTATCACTGCGACGGATCCTAATGCAGACCTCGCCAGGATCACGGCCTTGGCAACGGTTTTTTCTACCCTTGGCGGAGACAGCGAACGGTACGATCTAATCGATCGAGTACTCACAGTTACACTCGCGCGATTCAATGGGCGCCACAGCTCGCCATCTAAGCTGTGCCAAGCAGTATTGTACCAACAGCGAGCCTTGCGTAAACGCGACTTTGGGTTCAAATTCTCGGACGACGTAATTTCCGCCGCGCGCGCACTCTCAGAAGTCGAGATCGATTCGTGCCTCAATTTCGAGCTCAATGATGTGACTGCCTATACGCCAGAACTGATAGTAACAAACATTATCGAAGGGCTGAAGCGAGCCATCTGGAGCGTTTATCCCGAACGAAATATCAAATCCTCCGGTCTGACGTCGCTAATCCCCCCTCTGATGAGCCAGATTGTTCAGGTTCGCGCCGAGAGCCTATATGTCATCCACCAAGGTGAGTCTCATCAACTCGGTCGGTTACTTGAAGAGAAATACAAAGAACAGCTAACAAGGAATTCCTCGCAGACTTTCGGAAAATCGGCACCGGATATCTACTTTCAGACACTGGCCTACGGCCTTCTCGGACACGCTGCAGTCTATGCGTCGCGAAAAGAACTCGCTATTATGCGTATAGTTCGCCATCTGCCTGATCTGAGCGGCGTAAATGTTTCCCATTGCCTACGCCTTCTACGGCTCGCGTGCGCCAACTCCGAACTCACGCTGCTGGTGGATAGGCTTATCTATGATGGACCACTCGATGCCTTGATCCAGGATGCAAGCAACATCTTGAATTTTCGGACACACATCGATTCTATTCGCGCCGGCGAACTGCAAGTGCTCAGCGCCGCAGCTGAGCTCCTTTCTAGCACTGACGCCGATCGAGCCTTACATATAGCGTTGAGTGTTCTGGACAAAGGTGGGCCGACTCTGCCACCAGGAAATTGGCAGACAGCCTCCACTTTGAATGAACCTGCCTGGCTGGCGGCGGCGGATCTCGCCTCTCGTATTGGCGAAGATTCCGCTCTCGCCGAGCGCCTACTTCGGGCTATGTCGAGCCCGGATAGTCAGGATGAGCTGTGGGATCGAGTCTTTTCCAAAGTCATAAGAAGAATCCGTTGGGAGCTGGTCGACCTACGATTGCAGAATGAGTGCAAACTGATTTTCGAAGGGCTCCCCGGTGAAGTATTCGAGAGTTCCCGGAATCAGCTCATAAGGGCTAAAGTCTTGGATGATCGACCTCCAACCATATCCAATACGGGAGACACCTATACCGACCTCTCTGATGCGCTTAGCCATTACTTGCGAACGGAGTCTGCACCGCCTCAAGAACTCGTAGATAAGATCGTTCAAACTTCAGTTCGGGGAATGCGTACAGTACGTGAAGAAGCACGTAGCGGACAACATAGTGGTATGGCTGTCGATCCAAGTACACTGGCAGCCTTTGTCGTAGAATTTGATAAGACAAGCGAACTCACTAGCGAATTGCTCGCGTTCGTCACCGACCAAAATGTTTTCCAGTCAGTTCGCAGGCATGCACTGAAGATACTGTCCGAGTCCAACGTATCCATTCCACAATCCATCATTGAGCGCCATCGGGACCGGATACTGTTGGAAATCAGCGCGCCGGACACGAGTTCGATTTCCTGGTTCGAAGAAGCAACTAGGGGAATTCCCAACATCGCTGCACTGCGGTTCGTCGCAGCACACGATATCTTGCCTACGCCCGTAGTGATTCGTACTATTTTTCCGTGGGTCACGTCGACCGACCGTCGACTGCGCAAGGATACCGCGGAGGCGATCGCGCAATTCATTTCGTCGCAGCCTAGCGTGCCGTTACAGGGTATGGCGATCCAAATGAGTTACGATCAGGACGCTGAGGTGAGGGCGGCAATAGTTCCCGGCCTGGTTGCCTCTTCTCAAGCAGCGCTTTTATTCTCAGATGAGTCGAAGGCTAGATTGATAGAAATGTTGGACGATGACGGAATTCTTGTTCCTCTTGTTGTCCTTCGGCGTATTTGCAATCTCCTGGACTCCACATGGCCCAAGCGTGAAAAGATCACAGAGATTCGTTCTAACCACCCGTCACGCAGAATTCGCGATGCTGCCGCCAAGATATCCTTACCTCAAGGATGAGTCCTACCAATTTGCATCGCCACCGATTACCGAGCTACCGATGGTCCGGCACGGGGGAACGATTTTGTGCAGGTCCCAGCATCATCTGAGTTCCCTTCCGGTCGTGGCGGATCGCCAGGCGGCAATATGCGGCCAGCGTTCGGAAAGCCAACATGTTCGGTGTTGAGATTCCCTACGGTGATGACGACGAACCGCTAGACGCCAGCCAGCGGCTTCCGGGGGCTTCGCGCGGGTGTACGGTCTCCCAACGGACGGAGCGACTCGATCATCAATGCCATGACCGCTCCTCACGGGCATGCGTATTGTACGCAGTTCGGACCGCAGGGAGTGCGGAGGTGATGCCACTCACTGGGGAGAGATGTTCGTTACACACTCCTTGCGCCGCGACAGTGCATCACGCGTGAAGTCCTGACAGGTGATTTGTGGCAAGCCCCGAAGGGGTGCGGCAGCCGCTCTGTTTGGGCGGCGAGGCGGGCGCGTGATCTGGGAACTCATCGCGCCCGACTGCCTCGCCGCGTAAACGAGCATAGCTCTCGCCGAGTCGGGGCTCGTCGGCCACGTTCGGCCCCGAAAGGGGTGGTGGCAGTTCGGATGCCACGCGGGTGATTCGACTGCGGAACAGGCGCGAGGCTGCCCACAGTCGAACCAGCGATCAGCTCATCTGCTCGGCTGCGCTGAGTGCCTCCGCGGAGATGACTGCTCGTGCGCCGATGACCTCGATCCCGAGCAGCATGTCATCGGTACCGAAGTCCAGCACGAGGTCCGCCACTTCCAACGTGATGGTTTGCTGCCGTACTGCTTCCCCCGGTTCGATACGGCCGTTGAGGTAGATCATCGCGGCGTTGGCTTCCGCGTCATAGGTCATCCGCACGGGTTCAACTCCTGTCGGGTTGGTCGCACTTGTTAGTTCCATCCTGTCGACACGACGGCGCAGTTTCCGTTCAGCACAACCCATACTTTGTCCCCGACGTATTTGATCGTGTCCTCGCCTTTGCGCTTGTACCGCTTACCGGTGCGGTTGGCCTGGGCGATGGCTTGGTCCATCATGTCTTCGGAGATGCCTCGTGATTGTGCTTGCTGGCGGCCGTGGTTGGTGAAGCTGGCCACACTGTTGCACAGCGCGATGAACGACAGATCCTCGCGCGCGACCACCGCCGCCGATGTGCCCGTACCAGACGACGGGCTTGCCTGGGCTGGTGCGCCCGTGACCACTATGGCCCCCGCTACCGCGATAATGGCGGTCGCGGCCCATTTCATGATGTGCATCGGTTCTCCCCTCGTTCTTCCACACCAACGGTGTGGAAGTCCCTTCAACGGCTTAGACGCCGCGAAGGTGGTTTCGGTTCCCTCGCAGTGGATATCGGTACGGGCCGGGCTCCGGTCGGGTCCAGTAGGTGGAGTGGTCGACGGTGCCCGGTTCACGATGGTGCGGGGCCTCGTCGTCGCTGCGATGAGCGTCTACGGTCGATGGAGCTGGCCTACTGCGGCATACGCGCTCAGCTCCCACGCCGCGCGATGTCGTGGCGTGGAGACGGAAAGTCGGGGCACCCCGTTGTCGTCGCTGTCACTGGGCGCGGGTGTCCATCGGTGCGGGGCGATCAGACCGGGCGCGAGGAGTTGGTACCCGGCGAGCATGGCCGTGATCTCGTCTCGTCCGCGTGGGTGATACGGGATGCCCACGCCGCTCAGGGTTTCGGCGGCGGTCTGGATGTGGTGGGGATAGAACTCGTCGGTGATGTGGGTGAGCACGAGCCATGTCCCGACCGGGAATCGGTCGGCCAACGCGGCGAGCACGGCGGGGGCGTCGCTGATCAATTCCGCGGTGCCAGAGACACACACCGCCAACGGTGCCGTCATGTCCATCACCGTGGTGATATCGCCCATGATGGCGTCGGTGTCGGTGATGTCGATGTCGGTGAAGAACCGGGTAGGCGGTTCGTGCAGCATCGCGCGACCATGAGCGGCCACGACGGTGTCGCAGTCGACGTACAACGTCCGGGCGGTGCTGTTGTGTTGTTCGGCGATGTCGTGGATGTTCGGGGCGTGGGGCAGGCCGCACCCAAGTTCGACGACCTGGGACACCCCGTGATGGTCGGCAAGGTATTCGACCGCGCGTCGGGTGAAGCGACGGGATTCGGTGAGCGCGGGCCTGATTGTGCTGCTCGACAGGGCCTCGGCTAGCGCCTTGTCGGTTTCGTAGTGGTCCTTCCCACCGAGGAACACGCTGTGCAGGCGTGCGGGAGTGGGCTGGTATGGGTCGATCAAGTTCGGTGGGCGGGTGGTCACGGTGGGGGCTCCTGCCGCGTCGTGTGAGACGGAAGGCCCCCGACCAACTCCGGGTGTCCGTGGCGAGGGGCGCACGGTCTGGGGGTTGGTCGGGGCCTTCCGGTGTTGCTGGTCAGTGGGTGGTGTGGGTGCTCCCGGAAGCCGGTTGGGCGGCCTCCGGGAGCGTTTCCCCACCCTCGAACCGGCGCGGCTCGGGGGTTGTCGCCGGTGGTTCGAGGTATTCAGGTGGTCTTGACGTCGCGGCCGTGCCCGTGGCAGGCAGTCGCTTACGTTGGTGCGGATCGACAAGTTTTGTGGACCCCGGACATCGCCACATCGCCGGGTACGAGTCCGGGGCCGCCTTCGCGCGTGCCGTGGTGAGGGTGTCTCGGGCCTCACCGGGTGCGAAGGTCATTCAATCGGTCGGGATTTGCCTACTAACTGTGCAGGTCAGGGCAGTAAAGATAGTTGCTCATTGGGAAGTCGCGGCAGTCCGACACAGTGACCCGAATCGACTGCGACGGTGCAGGGTCGGCGGGCGGCCATGTCTTGCACGAACACCAACGCAGCCGTCAGGCACGCAGCGAAATCCATTCGGACACTAACGAATTGAATCGTGAGGTGGATATCGGGTTCGTCGGGGCACGGCGACAGTACAAATAGATCGGGATTCGGGTGTGGCACGGTCGGTGTCCTTCCCGGCGAGGTCAGTAGGGACCGTGGTTGCGTGGCTTGGCCGCGTCCAGGACGTGGCGGACGCACGCCAGGACCGTGGCCCCGGACGGCCGGAAAGGGGTGGTCGCGGGAACTATCCACGTTCGGTGGGCGTGGTGGTCTGGGCTCGGGGTCGGCAACACGATGTTGCCGTCGCGGATCACGACGACGTGCGCGCGCCAGAGTTCGGCGAGCGCGGCGGGGTCACCGATCGGGCGCATGTCTGCGGTACGGACAAGGTAGGACCATGCTCGCGCGCGCGGGTGGCCGATGGTCGGGCACGGTCCGATGTTGCGGCGGTGCAGCTCGACCTTGACCCGTTGGGCGAGGTCGGTCGGCATCATGATCGCGCCAGTGGATCCGGCTGTCATCATGATTTGGCCTGTCACGGTGTCTACGAACGTCGGCAGGCTACAGATTCGCCGGTAGAACATGCTGCGTGTCAGCGGCGAATCTTGTATGGAGGCCGGGCTTTTCACGTGTGCCATCGTTCACCCCTCGGGTGAGGTGCCAGGAGTCGCGGTGGCGATAGCGACGATGCGGTCGATGTCGGTGACTTCGCAAACGAAACCGGCGGCCTCGAGTAGGTCGGTGAGTTCGCCGACCGTGAGCGGCCATTCGCCGTAGGTCGAGAGCAGCCCAACCGCCTCGGTATGGGGCAGGTGCGGGTAGAACGTTTCGGCCACTGCCGCCCGCATTGCCTCGACCGACAACGGCGGGTCGGGCTGGATCTGGTCGGCCAGGATCAACATGCCGTCTTCGCCGAGCACGCGCCGCAACTCCCGCAACACCGCCAACTGTTGGGTGGGCGGTACGTGGTGGAGGGTGAACGTCGACACAACCAGATCGAACCCGCCGTCATCGAACGGTAGAGCGCACAGGTCGGCGTAGACGAACGACAACGACCCGCGAGCTTTGTGGGGTGCGTGGACTCTGGCCTGGTGCAGCATCGCCGGTGACAGGTCGCAACCGACGATGTCGGACTCGGGGTGTAGCCCCTGGATCAGCCGTGCCATGGTCCGTCCGCTGCCGGTGCCTGCGTCCAGTGCGGTACAGGGCCCGGTGGGCAACTGCCGCGAGATCTGTTCCAACACCTCTTCGCGCACAGGTGCTCGGGTGAAATCGGTGTCGAACCCGTCCGCGCGGCGGTCCCAGTGTGCCTCGCGCGCTTCGATTCCCGGATCGGCGGTCGGGGTGGTGTCGTATTCGGTACTCATGGCTGGGCCTCGAGATCGATCGGTGGCTGTGCGCCAAGGTGCTCGGCCAGCAGGGCCGCGAGTCGGTCTCTGGCGGTGGTGAGGTCTGCGCGGTCGCGGCCTGGGCCTGCGTGGATGATGAACAGTGCGTCGCTGGTCTGCGGGGTTGCTTTGGACTTCTCGCACTGGCGGACCTCGAGGCGGCACAGCACGTCTTCGTGATCGAGGTAGGCGTATTCCCCGGCGGGCACCGGTACGGGTTCGGTGGCACCGAGGGGGACGAATCGTTCATGTCCGGTCGTCATCGCCAACCGCACACCACCGGCGATCGCTGCCAGATCGTGTGCGCCGAACGCCAACCGGGTTTCTGCCGAGACCAGGTTGTAGATATCGACAAGCGGGTTGATACGGGGCAACCGTCCGGCGCGGTGCAGCAACCGCAACAGTGTTTCCGGCGCGGCGACTTCACTTTTCGCGGCCTTGCCGACCTGGGCGTGTACTGCCCGGAAGGCTTTGAACTCGGGTTCGGTCTTGAGGGTCTTCGGGTCGGTCGCGGCGAGTATGGACTTCTCCGAGGTCTCGATCTCGTGGTTGAGCGCGGGGCTGGTCTCTGCTGGCACGCTGATGCCGGGAACGACGAACGCGATGGCGTAGATGCCGAGATCGCTGACCTGTGGATCGATGCTGAACGACTTCATTTCGTCTCCTCGTCAATTGGATGAAATGCGTTGCAAGGGTTGATCAATCGTTGATCGCGTTGCCTGGTCGCATCGTCTGCGGGTGTGGCGGGCGCTGTTGTGAGCCACCCGGCTTCGCGCATCGCGTCGAGCGTTCCGAGTAGTTCGGGCACTGACGGGGGCGTGGACGTGACGGGAAGGTAGCTCATCGCGCGGCCTGCCTTATCGGAGGGTTCGGGCGTTGCCGCGTCGACTGTGGCGGCGGTGTCGGAATGGAGCACGGTCAGTTCGCGTGCCAGGTCTTCATCGTTCATCAGATCTCGCCCGGTTCGAGCTGCCCGACCGATTGGCTTGGGGACATGATCCCGCGCTCCACCAACAGCGCGAACGCACACCGCTTCGCCGGGCACCCTTCTCGGTTGCAGACCCGATGCTGCCGCATCAGAATGCGGGCATAGTCGACCGTGATCGGTCCGCGCGGTGCCGCATGGTCCAGGACCGGCGACGGGCGGCCCTCATCTTCGTGCTCGCTGTTGATGCGGTCCATGATTTCCTGCACCGTGACCGCGTTCGCGGCGGTGCGCGGCTCCGGCATTCGCTGCTGCTCCGGCTCCTGAATTTCGCGCTGTAACCACATGGTGACCTCCCGAGTCCTGTGGTGCTCGTAGTCCCCTACGGCGGGGGCGCAATGTGTGATGAAAGCAACCCGCCGTGGAGGTAAGACCATGATGTCTCAGCGCAAAAGCCTGAAGGGACAAGAAATTTGCTCCTTGTAGCCATACGTTTGGCCCCTCGTGCACACTTGACGTGTGGTAGCACCCCAGGTTGACAGGACCGCATTCGCTGCGCGGCTCAAAGAGGCTCGGAGGCTGGGCGGATACACCCAAAAGTCGCTAGCCCCGGTCGCTCACGTGTCGCTCTCGCTGCTGAAAAAGGTGGAGCGTGGAACCGCGAACCCGACACCGGCGTTCATTTCGGCCGTCGCGGGCGCGCTACGCGTCGCACCCACTGACCTCACCGGGCAGCCCTACGCGCCTGTCGAACCCGAAGACGCCGAAGCGCATTCGGCTGTGGCCGTGCTGCGCATCGAGCTAGCCGCCTACGATCTCGACAACGACCGGGTGATCGAACCTCGCCCGGTCGCCGAATTGGAACCCGTCGTCGCTCAGGTGTGCAAATGGCGGCGCGCGGCTAGCTTTCACAAGCTCGGCGATGCGCTGCCCGCACTCCTCGGCGAACTCCGCGCTGCGGTGCATCGTTGGTCGGGCTCGGACCGGGACCGGGCGTTGGTGATGTTGTGCGAGTGCTACTACTCGGCGCATTCGCTCGCCTACAAGCTGGGGTACAGCGACCTATCCGCCCTCGCCGTCGACCGGATTGGTTGGGCGGCAGGCGAAGCAGGCGACCCGCTGTGGTTGGCGGTGGCGCAGTTCCAGCGTGGCGCGATGCTCACCAGCGGCGGCGACTGGAACGCTGCTCTCCAATTCCTCGAACGATCCCGCGCCCAGATCGAACCCCGGTTGGGCGTCGGCCACCGTAACGACCTCATCGCTTGGGGTGGCTTGCACCTGCAATCGGGTTTAGCCGCTGCACGCTCAGGTCGTCGTAACCTCGCTGACGACCACCTCAGAGAAGCGACCGCGACCGCGCTGCGGCTCGGCGACGACCGCGACAGCATCCTGTCGTTCGGTCCGACGAACACTGGCATCTGGGGAGTGGCGCTCGCTGTGGAGGCAATGGAAAGCGCAACAGCTCTGGACCGTGCACGGTCGCTGGTGATTCCAGCGGGGTCGCCATCGGAGCGCGTGGGGCACCACTACATCGACCTGGGGCGGGCGTTCCTGTTGCATGGCGATCAGCGGCGGGCGTTCGATGCATTGCAGACGGCGCGCAGGATCGCACCGGCGCAGACCCGCTATAACCCGATGGTGCGGGAGACGACGCGGCAGATCGCGCGGGCCGACGCGCGAACAGTCGACAGCGTGCATGGGTTCGCGGTGTGGTTGGGAATCGCGGACCGGATCTAGGCAGGTAGACCTTTCGCGGGCCCGTCGTTGAGGAACTCGACGCGGGCTGACGCAACGTATTCGCTGCGGCCGTCGAGGAATGCGCGGGTGTGTGGCTGGCGTTCGTGTTCGTCGAACGCTTCACGGTCGCGGTAGACCTCGTAGAAAAGGCGCGACAGCGGGGCGTCAGCGACGGGGTGTGTGGAGTAGACGAGGGTGCCGGGCTCATGCTTGACGATCTGAGTGACGAGCTCGGACACGGTGACGTCGAAGGCGTCGGCGGCGGCCTGGTCGTGGAGGTCGAATCGGACGACGAGTGCGAACATGTCCCGACGGTAACGCAATCGGGTTGGTGACATGCATCTTGGGGGGTGGCCCCCGGTCCACTGGGGACGGAACTCCGACTAGCGCCAGCAAGTTCGAGCGTCTTGCGGTGGATTACAAGTCGACTTCGTAGCCGGTGTCAGGCTCCCAACCGGTGTGTTCGAACTCGTCGTCGGCGGTGTCGGCCTCGGACCAGTCGGCGAAGGTGTCGCCCAATGCGGCATCTACGGCGCTGGTAATAGTCTGCGCTTGTGGGTCCGGTTCGTAGGCGGTCGGGTCGGGTGCGTGCTGGGTGGTGATGTCGGCGGACTCGGGCGCAGCGGCGGCGAGGTCGGTGTCGGTGATTTCCAGTCGTGCCCAGAGTGCGGCGGCGGGCATTTCGTCGGGTAGTGGGCGGGCGCCGGCTGCATTGGTGAGCTGGTCTTCTATGTCGAGGCCGGCGCGGGCGGCGGCCTCGATGTTGGTGGCGATGATCGGCCAGGTGGGGTCGGTGCTGATGCGGGGGTCGATGCGGTCGACGGTAGCGGCCCAACGGTGTTGGGGTAGGCGGGTGTTGCCGTCGACTTCGAGGATGCGGCGGTGCAAGTGTTGTTGGTGCGCGCGTTCGATCGCGATGTATCGGGCGGGCCCGGTCGGGCGGGGATCAGCCTCCGGGACGTGCAACCCTGCACGCCAAATGGCAAGGTCTGCAACGAGTTCGGGATCGGTACCGAGCAAGGGTCGCGCCCATTTCGGGGCGGTTGCGGTGGTCCAGGCGCGGGCGGTATTGCTGATCTGTCGGGCGAGTTCGGCCACGATCCGTTCGCGCGCTTGTACGGGCACGGTGTCGTTGTCGGCGGTGGCTGTCTCGGTGGGTAGTCCTGGCGTCCATGCCAGCGGTCCGGGTCCGGCGGAATGGTTACCGGTGGGGTCCAGTCGCCAGTCCAGCACGGCGGCGGGGTCGGTGACGGTGTCGAGTTCGCGGGCGGCGATGGCGGTGCGGAGTTCGGTGATCGGGTCGGCCCCGGATAGGGCGAGCATGGCGAGGTGTTGGCGCAGGACCGAGTAGGCGGGGCTGTCGGTCAATCCGGGTACGAGTTGTTCGGCGATGTGGTCGATGGTGTCGAGTCGTGTTGTGCCGATGGCGTTTTCGGCGGTCATGCCGAGTGTGTCGAGGTAGATGTCTACTGCGCGCCCGATCCGGCGGGCGGGGTCGAGTGCGTCGCGGAGTTCGGTGTGGGCGGAGGTGCGTGCGCCGTCGCGGTCCAATACGTGGTGTAGGTGTTCGACTGCGGTGCGCGGGTAGTGCGCGGGCACGGTGTAGATGTCGCCCTCGTCGCCGTCGAGCGCGGTAGCGATGTAGGCGTGGTTGGCTTGGCGTCCGCGTGTCATCGCGACGTAGAACTGTTGGCGTGACTCACGTCCCGACATGGCGACATGGCAGGAATCCGCGGTGATGCCCTGCGCGGAATCGATGGTCGCGGCATAACCCAGGTGCAGGTGTTCGTTCACGTACTCGCCCGGCAACCGCACCACCGCGTCGGTGTCGCGACCCTGCACGCGCCGTACGACGGTGACCGCGCCGTCGGAATGCACTTGCCGGATGGTCCAGGAGTAGCCGTTGCGCACCCAATCACGCGCGCCGACTCGCAAGCGGGGGTCGTTGCGGCGGGTGCGCACGATGTCACCGGCCGAGGCCACCAACCTGTCAGCAAGGAACACATGCGGGTCGGGCGCACCGGTCGCCGTGATCGCGGGAGCGGTGCGCGCGATCCGGTCGGCGCGTGCGCGCACGTTCAACGCGCTCACGATGTCGTGAGTTGGTGCGAGCATGACCGCGTCCCACCCGTGGGCGATGTCGGCGGCCCACGCTCGGTAGGCGTCTGCGTAGACGGTGCCGAGGTGTCCGGCGTGGATGCGGCCGTTGTCCAGATACCAGGCCAATGCGAGCGGGTCACCCTCGCGTAAGCCGGTCGAGGCCAATGCTTCGCCGCGTTGGGCGAACCGCATCACCTCGGTCAAGGTCGGTGCTTGCTCGGGTGCGGCGTGGGTCATGTCGGCATGGACGCCACCGGCATCGATCGCCGAGAGCTGTCGGTCGTCACCGATACAGCGCACGGTCGCACCGCGCCCGGCCAGATACCGCAGCAACTGGAGACGTTTGGTGGTCGGCAAGGTGACGTGTTCATCGACGATCACCAACGTGGTGGTGTTGATATCGAGGACCCATTGCGGCAGAAACGGCAGGTTCTCGCTGGCGTTGTCGGGGCGGTGGGCGTCGATGACGTGCAGAAGTTTGTCCACGGTTTCGGCGCGGGTGCCGATCGAGTCACCCAGCACGGACGCGGCGGCGGCTGTGGGTGCCATCCCGAGCACGGTTCCGCCGCCTGATTCCCACGCGGTGGCGAGTACTTGCATGGCGGTGGTTTTGCCGGTTCCGGCGGGGGCGTTGGCGGTGTGGACACGCATTCCGGCGCTGGCGAACGATTCGATGACCCGAATCTGACCGGGATTCAAGGGTTGGTCGGGGTGGGCGGTGTTGTAGGCGTTGACCGCGTTGAACACCAGTTCGGGGCTCAAGATGAGCCCGCCGGGCTCGACGGAGAGCGCGATCAGTTCGGCTTCGGCGGCCAAGGTGGATTCGGTGGTGTAGATCTGGGAGTTGGCGCGGGTGTGGATCGGGGTGCCGTCGCGGCGACGCAACCACGCCGGGACCGCGCGTAGGTCGGGTTGTTCGGTGACGTCGGGGTCACCGCGTGCGACCGATGATGACGGCGATAATGCTTGTGCCAGCACCTTTTCGGTCGCGTCGGCCCATTCCGTGGGGGTGATGTTCCCGCGGATTTGGCGTTCGACTTCGGCCCGGAGGTTGAATTCACGCCAGGTCGCGCGCTTGTCCGACACTGCGGCTAGGGCTTGGTCGGCGAGGTGGGTGATGAACGCGTGATCGAGTTCGCGGCGCGGGACGTGCGGGGCGGCGAGGGCGCGCACGAAAATGTCGTCTACCGCGTCGGGTCCACCGAGCAGCGTTTCGGCGTCCGCGCGCCAGAGCGCGCGTTGTTCGGTGCGTGAAGCGGGCGCGTGTTTGCGGGGGCGGGTTTCCAGGGTCGCGCGTTGGCCGAGGTCGTGGACTTCGCCGGGGGTCGGTTCGCGTCCGAACGTTGTTTGGAATGCGGCGGTGAGGGTGTCGAGTCGGTCAACGATCACGACGGTACGTCGCGACCAGTGGTGAATCAATGACAGGGGAACGCCGACGATTTCGCGGACGCGGACTTGGTGGATGTTGCGGTCGGGGCGGGTCTCGAACCGCACCCCGATCGAGGTTTCCAAATAGTGCTCGAGGCGGGTGTCATAGATTTCCGACACCGTGACCACCGCTTCATGGACCACAGTGCCGTTGACGGTGCGCCACTTTCCGTCCTCGGTCCGCACCCGATTCGCGACCAAAACATGGGTATGCAGGTCCGGGTCACCCGCGCGCGAATCGCGGTGATCGAACGTCGCGGCGACCGCTCCTTGCACGTCGACGTGTCGAACCCCGTTGCGACCCAACCGGGTGAACAGCGCATTGTTCTCCAACCACGACAACGCGTCGGTAATCGCGGCACGGTGAGCGGTCTCGATCTTGTGCGCAAGCTCCGGTGTCGCGATCGCCCACAACGCCGACACCGACTTGACGGGGCTGAACGTGAAATCGAAACCGGCCACCGCTGTACGGTCCGGGCGCGAATTCTTTGCGACCCATCCCGACAGTTCGCGCGGGTCCAACGGGCCGCGTCCGTACTCGGTGGTGAACATTTCGGTGGCTACGTCGGTGCGGATCTGTGCGCGTATCGGGTCGGGAATGTGGGCGGTGACGCACTCGCCATGGCTGGTGTTGTAGTCGCGATATGCCTGGGCGGTGGCGGCGGGGAACCCCGAAGTAGTCGAATAGACGGCGAACTTGTTGCCGAGTTTGGTTGCCATCTCAGCCAATCGGGCGGCGTAGGCGGGACGCACCCCGGCCGCGAGATGGTGCGCTTTCACACGTTCGCGGACCTGATCGGCGTTCGGGTGCATCCCGGCACCGAACAGAAACTTCATCTGTTCTTCGGTGACTTCCTCGCCGGGGGTGATCTCGAGGTCGGAAAGTCCGCTGCCGTGCCAGGTTCCGGGGGCTTCGCCGTGCTCGTTGTAATAGTCGGACAGCGAGGCGCGCCCGCGCGCTGTGGTGTCGTTGGCGGCGGTGTTGCGCAGGTAGTACTCGTAGCCGTTGCCTGCGGCGACCTTGTGCATGGTCGCGACCATGCCTCCATGAGACACCCAAAACAGGCAAATTCAAGGCGGCCTAGTCTGTGAATCCTTGCCGCAGACAGCGTTTCCGCAGGACGTTATCAACTCGTTACCCTGAGATGAAAGATGTCTGAATGTGAAGGAGGGAAAAATAGGGGTAGGGGGTATATGGAAATAAGGGTGAGTTTAGTTGTGGGGGTGGGGCATTGATGGGGTGGGGTGAGATGTTTTGCGGGGGTATGGGTGTGAATGGGATGTATTGGGTACCGATGGGATGGGGTCGGTAGGGGCTGAGGCGTTGAATCCGGCGCACGGCGCGGCCGGACGCCGCTCGCGCGCGACGGCACCGCCCGGACGCAACTAGCGGTACCGAAATTTGCACACTTTGCCGACCTTCGACCAATGGCACACTAGAAAGCGGAAGAGCCGCGAGATCAGGGGACAAATCGACAACCGAAAAGGAACACAAATGTCCCTCCACAACAGAAAAGTTCGTCCACACACCGGCAAGTCCGGCGTCTCTCAGTCGGGCCGACCTGACGAGCAGGCTCCGCCGGACTCCGACTCCCCGGCAGCCTCGGCACCGGCCGACAGTGCGGCCACCGATGGCGCGGACTCCGATACCGCAGGCCACAACAACACCGACAGGCACGGGCCCGCGCTGATCGGACCGACCAGCGAAGCCACCCGCCGCTGGGTCGCCGAAAGTCGGATGCGGCAAGGGCTATCGCCTCGCATCACCGATCCCGTCGTGCTCGATTCACTGGCGCTGTTCCTGCGCAACGCGATCGACTCCCTCGACCGCGACCACCGCCGCCGCCGCGACATCTGAGGCGCTCACAACGCACGCCAGACGATTTCGACTGAGGACTTGTCGAAACGCCACACGCGCCCGTTCTGGTCTTCCCACTTCGCGGCGTAAATGTTCGCGGGCCGCACGATCACTTTCTCGATCACGCGGGCGGCGGCTTCGTGCCGCCACCGCGAACCCTTAGTGGTCCATGCCTTGCGCAACTCACCCGGTGTGGAACCGAGGTCGGCCAACACCGCCAGCGCCTGACTCGAGCGCAACGAATCCTGCTCGGCACGCAAGTTCTTCAAGCTGGCTTTGAGTCCGGTGATGGTGCGGTCGATAACCCGCAAGTCGAACTCGTCACCGGCACCGGACAACACCTCGGTGCGGCGGTCGGCCTCGGCGTCCAAGTTCCCTGCGGTGGTCTCGATCCGTTTCTGCAACACGGCGATCCGCTCGGCGTTGTCGTTGCCGCGATCCAACCGGGCGAGGATCTCGGGGTTCTCGTACTCAGCGATCACCGCTTGCCCCACGAACGTCTCCAACGCGTCCGCGTCACGGAACACCCGCCCGCACGCGCACGCGACGTTGAACCCGTCCTTGGACCGGCACCCGTAGCGGCGCTGAACCACCGGGGCACCGGTCTTGCGCTTGCGTTCCAGCGCTGAGCCGACCAACCATCCCCCGCAATATTCCCCCGCGCGGTCGGTGTCGTCTTTCCACGTGCCGCCGCACTCGGCCAACCCGGTCAACCAGTAGAAGGCATTGCGTTGGCGTGGCCGGTCGGGGTTCTTGGACCGGCGGTGCGCGGTCACTGCCGCGCGCATCGCGTCGTGTTCGGCGCGAGTGAAGATCGCGGGCCACTGCGCACGATGACGGGTGCCCGTGCGCTCGTGGAAGCGAATGCCGTTGCCTTCGGGATTGTTCAGGCACTCGCAACGGTCGCCGTTGGCGTCGGTGTGCTCGCCAAGGTCGTAGGTCACATAGGCTTCCAACAGCAGCAATTTGGAAAGCTTGCCCACCCGCCACCGATCACCCTCGGACGTGGTCACACCTCGTGTGTTCGAGTCGGTAATGATCGCGGTCTGTGTCTCACCGTTGATCAACCGGTCACGGCCTTCGCGCAACACCGCGACTTCCTCGTCTCGCAACGCGCACCGGTCCAGGATCTCGGCACCGGTGATCGGGTGCGTGCCCGCGACTTTCCCGTAGCCGAAGCGGCGCGAGCCACCCTGCATGACACCCTTCGCGGCTTCCTCGCTCATCCGCTCCAACAGGTTCTCGGTGTTGACTTCGCGGTACTCGACCGCCTCGGCTACCGCGACCATGAAATTCTTGCGACCCGCACCGGTGGTCAGGTCGTAGTCGGTGGCGTTGACGAAGCAGTACCGCACACCCTCATCGCGACCCAGCTTCATCAACTCGTTGCCCAGGTCATAGTCACGGGTCAACCGGGACACGTCACGAGCAAGGACGACACTCGCCGGACCACCGGTGGCCAACCCCAACACTTCCCGCAACGCGGGGCGGTCCGCGTCGGCACCGGACATGTCGTTGTCGCAGAAGATCCGCGCCAGCGCCAGTTTCTTGCGCTTGGCGTGCTTGACCTGGTTTTTCGCTTGCAGGTGCACGCCTTCGGCACGGTCCTTCTCATCACGGGAGATACGCACGTAGCCATACACCCACTGAGCGGGGTCGACATCGGCCACAGCAACGGCCAAAGCCGCATTGATCTCGGTAAGCCAAGCGGGCTCTACCTGGGTCTTTGTCTTCGATCGCGTCATGTACCAATTTTATGAGAAGGAGTGCATAACGGGTACCTTCCTGGACTCAGCGCCGACTACTACACGCGTTTGGAGCAGGGGCGTGAACGTAACCCCTCGGCCCAGGTGCTCGACGCGCTGTCCCGCGCGCTCGAACTCGACGCCGATCAGGAAATGCATCTGTACCGGCTGGCCCGGCTGGTGCCGGCCTCCCGCGGAGGTGGTGGCCGAGAACCGGTGACCCCCATGCTGTTACAGCTGATGGACACCTACGCCGCTACACCGGCGTTCGTGCTGAATCGGACGCTGGACATCCTGGCCATGAACCGTCTGGCCGAGGCGCTGTACTCTTCCTTCGCCGCTACGGACAACCTCGTACGCATGGTGTTCACCGACCCCGCGGGCCCGGAATTCTTCGTCGAATGGCATCGCGCGGCGCAGGCCACAGTCGCGTCCCTGCGTCTGGCGGTCGGCCACGACCCCCACGACGCCCGCCTGACCCGGTTGGTGGAAGAGATCTCCGCGGCGAGCCCGGCCTTCCACCAGCTCTGGGAACAAGGTCATGTGCGCGGCAAAACGGCGGAGGCCAAAGAACTGCTGCACCCCGATGTGGGCCGGCTCAGCTTGACCTTTCAGGCATTCGACGTGCGGGACAAACCCGGTCAGCAACTGGTGATCTATCAAGCCCAACCCGGATCACCCAGTGACCACGCCTTGAAGCTTCTGGAATCGCTGTCGGCGAATTACCGCGACCACGAGGACGCCGACCTCCCATAGGTAGCGCGTATCGGCCCACCATTCCAGTGGGTGCGCGGCCCTGCAGGCCGCCGCCGATCGGATCCGCACCGAGCTCGGTCACGTCGATCTGGTCTTCGCCAACGCCGGTATCCAGTTGATCTCCGAGATCGTGGACCTGAAGGTGGTGGACTGGGACACGCAGATCGACCTGAACATCAAGGGCGTGATGAACACGATTCAGGCCTTCGTCACCTCCCTCGTCGATCGCGGCGACCCGCGTCCTCGAGAAGTTCCAGGTCTATTCCGGCACCAAGGCCTACATCAGCCAGCTCACCCGTCTGCTGCGCACCGAACTCGGCCGAAAGAATGTCCGCGTCGCCACGATCAACCCGGCATGGTCGACACCGAACTGCCCGACCACGTCACCGACCCCGACGCCAGCACTTTGATGGCCGACCTCGGCCAGAACAGCACCGAACGACGAACGCACTCAACTGCCGAAAAGGCGCACTGTGTGTGGCTATCCGCCGATAGTCTGTGATGGGGTTCCGGCTTGGCTGAATGCACAGGGAGGAACGCCAGCATGACCGTCAATACCTACCCGGCGACCGCCGCACTTTCCGAGAGCATGTGGGTTCTCGAGGTGTATGGACTGCCCGAGGGGGTGCGGAGCGTGACTGAGGGCCACACTGTTCTGGAGGCGCGAGCGGTGGCCCGCGAGGATGTGGCGCGACTGCTCAAAGTCACCACCGACGCGATAGATATCTCTCTCTGGTGTGACGCCTGCCTGCTCGAACATGATGCCGCCGCAGTCAAGGCATACGGCGATGCTGAAGGCGTATTCTGCTCGCCCTGTTCAGGAGGACCACGTTGCGAGTGCTCGTTCTGCCAAGGATGAGAGTTCGCTGCGTGACGCTGGACCGCCTCCGACAACGCACTGAAATGCCGTGATGTGAGCGTTGGCGACCGTCCGAACCGGTTGGCCGACAGCGGGCCCAGTAGCTGGTTCAGTTCGTCATGTCATCGTGCCGCCGTCTCCGAGGCCCACCCAGTCGTAGGCGTCCTCGAGAGGTTTATCGAAGTTTCGAACGCCTGGCGCATCGGCCACTCCGCGCCGTGAAACGTCCGCTCATCCCGCGACCCGCGCGTCTCGGCCAACACCGGCGAGTGGAAGATCAATGGGCCGTGCGACCTCCGGCCGTTGGGTATGCGCGCTCTTGCCGATGAGCGAGTGTCGGTGCCGAATCGTAAGGTGGCGGGGCCGAGCCGAGGGGGCGGATGTCTATGACTGAGACCATCAGGGGGCTGACGGAAGAGGGCTGGCGGACCATCGCGTTCGTGGTGAGCTGCTCGTTGAACGATGCGATAGACCGGGCTGAGCTGCGCAAGTGGTGTGAGCACCTAATCATCACCACGGACGCTGGTCGAATGCCCAAACCGGATGGCGGACACTGCTTCTCAGCGGGCGCTGGACCCGCCGGTGGCGTAGTCGGCAACGACGTGCTGAGGTTGCAGGGGCCGCCAGGTCACCGGGACTTGGCGCATCAGTAGCGCACAGTCGAGTTCCGCGCTGCCCGGCGGGAACCGGTCCGGGTCGTCGAAGATCGTGGA
Organism: Nocardia sp. NPDC058633; assembly: GCF_042717045.1. Lineage (NCBI taxonomy): Bacteria > Bacillati > Actinomycetota > Actinomycetes > Mycobacteriales > Nocardiaceae > Nocardia > Nocardia sp. NPDC058633. The sequence continues at coordinate 75,673 of NZ_JBHXRA010000010.1, read as the reverse complement.
CCGCACCGATTGGACGTCGACGGGCTCGACCTGCCATGCGTCTGTTCGAAGCTCGAGCCCGTCCAGGCGTTGGCCGCCTCGGGTGGCCGAAAATCCGGCCGAGCCCTGCCTGAAGAACTCCGATGCCTGCGCTAGATCGGCGAACAATTCGCTGCCCTGGAATCGCTCGGTGGTCCGCACGTCCACACTCACGGAGATGGTTTCGTCGCGGGTGCGGTAGGCGACGTGGAGGTCCTGCGCTGTTTCGCGGACGTCGAACCGCGCAGCATTGTGCTCGCCGGGAAAGAGTCGACCACCGGCCAGGACATTGATCAGCGAGCCGCTGTCGCGACGTGCGATATATACACCGGTCGCGCGTCCCTGCGGGCCGTCCCATTCGACCGCGATGCGATGTGCCGCGTTCTCGGTACGCAGTCCGGCCCAGCCCGGTAGCGCACTGGGCCGGAACTGTCCGAGGCGGATCAGGCAGATGCCGGCGACCGCCCAGCCGTTGACCAATTGCGGTCGCATTGTCGGCGGCATCAGTGTTGCGGCGATCGCGGGGTCGACTCGGTAGTTCACAAGCAGGCGTCGTTCTATGACGCTGGACATTCGCGGTGGTCTCATCCGGGTTCCTCGTTCTTGGTGGTGCGGGCTCTGCGTTGCCTGACGATGACCTGTTCGGGGCAGATAACGCTCAGAAATCTGCCGACGCACAACGCCAGGCGCTCCTCGTTTAGCGAGTAGAAGATTCGATTGGCGTCTCGACGCTCCCGGACCAGCCCGGCGGCCTTGAGCACGCCCAGATGCCGGGAGATCGAGGGGCCACTGATCGGGAATCTCGCGGCGATGTCACCCGCGGTCAACTCGCCGGAGCGGAGGTCCTCCAAGATCTGGCGGCGCGTCGAATCGGCCAGTGCGAGGAATACTCCCGCTTCGTCGGCAGGGTCGATCTCGGTCATGTTCGCAATTTAGCACTCTAGCTAAGTAGCGAACAAGGGTCGCGACAGGCGGTGTCGACAAGATCACCCGTCATACCGCGGCCTGACGAGCGCGCGCTTCGTCGTCCTACGTGTCGGTGAGGAAGGCGCACTGATCTGCCGATTCAGTGCGGACTGCGGCGTGCGTGCCAGACGGATCATGGCGCTTCGAACGATGATCTTTCAAGGAAGTGATTCACCAGACTGTCAAATGATCGGAGAGGGCACCCTCGATATTGCCGCGATCTGCGCATCATCAACCGAACGGTGCGGCCCGGAAGCAGGCCAGAAAGACGCATTGTTGCGGAGGGCTTCGAACGACAGGTAGTAGGCGTGCCCGGCCGAATCAAGGAACGGCTCCTCGCCCGCCTCGAGTGTGCCCTCTTCTCGGGCCACCTCGTACCAGAAGTCGTAGTCGAGGCGGACAACGAACACTGGCATGAGAACGACGTCGGCATACAGCCACGAACCCGTAGCTACGATCTCCCGCCTGTTCATGACGCCCAGATGCTACGCAGGGGTTGAGAGACCCTCGCTTCGGTGCTTGGCCAACGTCCTGTATTGCCGCGACCCGCGCGACTCAGATGACCGCGGCACCAGCCGACAAACGCACTCAACCGCCGGTTTGCACTCGATCAGGAGATAGGCGAGAGACCCCGCATTTTCCCTTCTGCCTATGCTGGCCTCTTCGCCGTGTGCAGGGCTGCTCTTGCAAAGCATACGGTCGGTGTGGCAGAGGGAGGGGTTTTGGCGCATATCTGGGTGGTTGTGTGCTTGCCGCCGGAGGCGATCGACGGCGTGGAGTCTGCCCTCACTCGAGCACTCGCTCCGTTCGAGATGTACGAACAGCCCCCTGAGCGAGGTATGTGGGACACATGGCGGATTCGGGGCGGTGGTGAAAGAGCCGGGTTCTATGTACGACCGGGCTATGAGGATGATCCCCGGTTGATCCACGACACCCCCAACTACGCAGGCGAGGTGTTGCCCACCAACCGCGGCGAGTGCGCCGGCGGGCCAAAGGCATTGCTGGACCTTGCAAGGCAAACTCTCGAATGGTTCGACGTGCTCACTCTCGACGGTTGGTGGGTGGAGGACAGTGGTGGCGGCTGGCACAGAGACGATGACGAGCACACGTCCGACGAAGTCAGGCCTGGGTGCCCGATTCCTCCTGGCGGCAACAAGAACTACCTCGCGACGCTCCCCGAAGACACGGTGCTTGTACGGGTTTATTGCCACGGTTGACAACGCACTCTCTTGCTGTCTATCGCGCGAAGTGGTGGGTCATGAACGAACTGTTCTGCCCCACCGGCGACCGAGTCGGCATCCGCTGGAAATCGACATCTCGCACACCACACCCATTGGGGCGCAACCCGTGTGCGATATCGACGGGTTGGAGGATCATTGGTCTATGGCTGATCAGACTCAAGCAGACGGCATGTACCCCCACCCGGACGACCTGACCAAGATGTACCGAATCATCGACGGTAAGCGCCACGATTTCCAGTGCGGGCCGAACACCTACTATCACCCGGAACTTGAGGCCTGCGTCCACGCTTGGCAAATGCCGGAGGGCCTCAGGGATCAACTCCCGCCCGGGGCGCTCGCTGATCCCGAGTCCTGACCTGCCCGGAACAGCCCTTTCCGACCGCCGACACCATCACCTCTCGGGCGAGGTCCGGCGGTCAGGACCGGCATTGCGCAAGGGCTCACCGACCGCGCTGTCGTGGTTCGCTTATCGGAGGCCAGTCGGACGTCCGCTCATGCCGCTGAGCGCGCATCCCCTGTGACCACCACTGGCCCAGTTCCGTTCTATTGCTTACACCGGGCCTTGGTTCCATCGGCATTCTCCGACATCACTCATTGTGATTTCGTCGTCGGGGTTCCGATCGACATCAACGGCTCACCGAGAACGTCGAATGGTGGCACCGCTGTAGCGGGCAGAGGGTGCTGTTCTGGTCGTCCAGCTCCCACACCGCCAATGCCCGCTACCGGGGTTTTCCGCCGAACCCGGCGGATGTATCCCGTAACGCGGGTGGGTGGGGGGTCAACGTGTTCCTAGTGGGCCGCCGACTGGACTGCTAGGTGAATTCCGGGTCAGTCCGTTCTGTGCTGCACTACACCTGGCGGGTACTGCGAGGAATGCCTGGCTCGATGTGGGCTCGGGGGTTTGGCGGACGCGATCGACGAGCTGATGGTGGCGATCGTCGGACCGGCCGAGCGAAGGTGGAGTGGTGACGTCGACATGCTCGGCGAGCAGTTGGTGGTGCGGCTGATTCGACCTGTGGACTTGGGTGTCTTGCTCGTCGAGGTGGTCGAAACTCACGAGCACGGCGACGCAACCTTGGATGCCGCCCTACGTCCGGTCCGCGCCTCGGGAGTGAAAGTGCACCGTCAAGTTCTCTCCGGTGGAGGGGCATTGACGCGTTTCGAGGTGTCGATTCCTGGTTTGGTGAGGCGCTGATGTGGGAGTTGACTTTCCCTGTCACGCCTTTTGAAGGCGACGGTATCTTCGGCGACGGAGGCGCCGTTGTAGTCGTCGATAAGGGTGACAACAACTTTGCGCGCCATAGCTATACGTCCTGTTCGTTGTGTACGAGGAATTGCGTGCGCGTCGCCCGAACCGGTTGAGCGCGGTCGTCGGCAATCGTATTGCTGTTCGGCTTGACGAGAGGTTCGGCGTGTGCCGGGCATTCCCGGGGCCCGTCAGCGCCTCGATCTGCGCTCGTGTCGACACCGCTTGGCATTGGCATTGTGCTCAGCAGTTCGCGCGGACGAAGAGCCTTCGCGTCTCGCCGCCGCTGTCATGGATGACTACGTACCGCCGAGGTTCCTTGTCGTCTTTCGCCGAATGTTCGTTGACGGCGTTGTTCGCCAGCGCATCGACCATGCCTGTCGCGTCCCAGTACGACTTCCACGACGATGGAACACCCGGGGCGAACGGGGCGAAGCCGGAGCGCTGTTTGAACTCGTCGACCGAGCTACGGGGTATGTCAACCACCGCTACAGAGGTCCATGTATTGAAGCCGCCGTCGCGGTCGAACCAGACTGTGTTCGATCCCTCCGGGAAGATGACACCTGAGCACTCGGACATATTGCGCAGGCCTTCTGCTTCCTGTGAGCACCCGCTCAAGGCGATCGTGGTGGCGCAGACGGATACGCAGAGCCCGAGGACTCGGGTGATGGCGTGCCTCACAGCTTTCCGATCCATCGTAGTAGCCTTGTCGCTTCACCTCGGGAACGAAAGCTGCGCGCCCATCCAGCCTCCTCGAGCTGGCGCATCTCGTTGTTGATATCGGTCCCGATATTGAGGCTGAGCGCTTCTCTCTGCAGCTTGTCGAAGTTGTAGAAGTCGTAGACGTAGACCTTGTAGATGATCTCTGCCTGCAGGCCGCCATCCACCTCGGTGACGGTGGTGTCGCTTCCGACTGCCACGTCGTAGTGACCGAGCGCGTAGAACAGGTCACCCTCTGTCTCCTCCGCGCCCAGCCATTGCGACGTCAGCTCGCGGGTGACGCCGATCTGGGGGTCCTGGCGGGCTTGCTCCCTGATCTCGTCGAGGCCCTCGGCGATCTTCTGCCTTGCACTGCTGCTGGCGATAGTTCTCTCGAATTGCGCTGAGCTGATCTCATTTTCGAAGCCGGAATCATTGTTGCCCAGAAATATGCTCAGGAGATCTTCGGCGAAGTCGTAGCCCATCACGTCGAACCAGGACTGGACCGCTGCCGCGTCGACGCTGTTGGCAGCGGCTTCTGCCTTGTCCAGAGCGCCGGTCTTCGAGCCGAATACGGCCCGGTCGGCGGGCAGTGGGCGGTCAGGCGGGCGATGCAATGCTGCTCTCCCACCACACGTTGTTCCCGAACCCGTACCGGGACGCACCAAAATCGACGACCACTTTGTCGGGCACCTCGTATTCATTCGCGGAGAAGGTAGGAAGTGTGCGCCCCGGCGTGTAATCGAGCGCTTGGGTCAACTTTCCGATCATGGACGTGATCGCGTCTCGTCGCGCGTCAGCCGCCGATCTCAACGCATCGACCGCCGAGACGATCTGAGACTTGTTGGAATCGCTCATCGGTCGGTCGATGAGTTGGGCCCACGCTCCGAGCGGCAGGGTGAAGCCGAGGAAACTCATCGACTGGGACAGCCCGCTGCTCCAGCCCATCGCCTGGTTGTACACCAGGCGATGCAGGCAAGCGCCACCGTTGGTGAGGATCTGCGCTACGACATCCAAGTCGGAACTTCGCATGGAGATGGCCTGTCCGAGGGCACTCGCGCTTGTCGCGAAGGACTCCGCGGTGTTTCCGGACCAGCTGCCTTGCAGCCACCGGAGGCCGCTCGATAGGTTCTCCGACGCCACGAAGTCGTTGATGCCGAGCTGTCGAATCCGGCTCCCCAGTGTCTCCAACGTTTCCCAGTCCGAGGCCAGCGGCACGAGGTACTCGGCTGCTGGCTTGATTCCGATCGCCCGGCTCAGTGGTTCGTCGAAGTGGGTGATCAGCTCGATCGCTGAATCGACCACCTTGCGGACAGTGAACTGGCCGTCCTCGATCGCTGGGAGCGTCGGCAACTGCAGACCCGCGAATCGGGTGACTCCGCCCGCTCCGCCGGACGACCCGCTGATCGCTAGATCGTTCGTCGTGCTCGTGGAGATGGTCGAGATCGCTTGTGCGGAAGCGTCGTCGGTTCCTTTGAACTGGCGTGAAGCACTGGAAAGGCTGGTGCCATACGAAGAGATGTTGGTCAGATCCTGTTGGTATGACGTGGTCAACGTGCTCTGAAGGTTCTCGAACGACGATGTCAGTGAGGCGAGCAGCCCGGACGTTCCGCTGGGCAGCGATACTTCCGACAGCAAGCGCGATGCGTTGGACGAGAAGTTGGTTCCCAGGTCTTGCAGGTCCAACCCGAATCCATCGAGACTGGCCACCTGCACGGTGAAGTCGTTCATACGTTCCCCCTCGGCGCAACGGTAGCAGTGTAGCGATGCCGATAGTCGGATGATCGATGCGCGCTAGGCGGCGACCACTCGCCGAACATGTTGTTGCGGAGAGCATCCGCGTGGTGAGACCGCCATCATTCGACGAGCGGGACTCGCCCTCGAGCAGCATTGCTCGGATTCGTAGTCGTTCTCAACAGGCGATTCCGTAGATGACCTCGTGCTGGTCGAAATCGTCGAGGTGGATTCGGATCTCGTGGGTGGAGAGGCGGGTGTCGTCGTCGGTGGACACGAGACGGCAGGAGGATGGCAGCAGGTCTCCCAGGTGCCGCCCTTTGCACGGGGGAACAAGATTCGCGGAGTCCAGATTATCGGCAAGGCAGTTCCGGCCGGACGTCCTGTGTAGCCATTCCGTATGGCTGACGTCGTGAGCGTCGGCGGATGAAGCCGCATCGCCCGAGGCGCTGAGAGTATGTCGCGGTGGCACCGTCGATCACGGCGAACATCGGGATGTGAGCCGTCGCCACGAATCACTGTGGCGGCCGCGCCAAGCACTTCCCATCGGCACCTACGGCACGATCAAATCCACCCGGCAGCGCAACGGCAGCTGGCGAGCAACGACGCGCTACCGCGATGAGGACGGCATCAGCCGGCCCGTCGACCGCTTCGGTGCCACCAAGGGCCAAGCGCAGAACGCACTCCGCCGCGCACTGGCTGAACGTACGAACTCGCGCGGCAAGCTCATCACCCGCGACACAACGCTGACCGAACTTGCTGACCTGTGGCTCGCCGAGAAGGCCGTCTAGGACGGCATCACGCCCCAGTCGCTCGACCTCTACCGTCGCGAGATCGACGTCTCGACCGACAAACGGGCCGAACCCGACGCGATCAAGATCAAATCCGCGTTGGGCGGGCTACGTGTCCGGAAAGCCTCGACATCGCGACTTGATGCCCACATCAAGCGCATCGCGCTCGACGGTCATCGGGAGAAGGCGCGGCGCCAGCGCTTCATCCTCTCGGAACATGGCTGTCCGTCACGACGCGATCGACCGAAACCCCGTCCGCGAGGTGGCAGACCTGCCCCGCAAACACACCAAACCGCGCGCCGCCGATATCGAGGTTCTCTACGAGTTGCGCCAGCACCTCGACGAGTGGGTCAACGGCGCCCCACTCGACGGGTCGCCCGGATACACCTACGGCCCCAAACGCAATCGACGAGCCCTCGATGTCGCCGATGTCGAACTCGGGACCGGCCCGCGTCCAGGAGAAGCATTGGCGTTGATTTGGTCCGATGTCGACCTCGAGGCCACACCACCGCGGATCAACTTCTCAGGCACCATCGTTCGCATCAAGCGCAAAGGCTTGATCCGTCAGCCGCGAACGAAATCCGACTCGGGTTATCGCACCGTGTTGATCCCGCCGTTCGTCGTCGAGACCCTGCGCCGGGTGCAAGCCGAAGCCACTCCCGACGACCTGGATCTGGTCTTCCCGAACCGCGACGGCGGTATCTGGGACCCGAACAACTTCAACCGTCTCTGGAAACAGGCGAGGGGAGACAAGGTCGCCTGGATCACCGCCAAGACCTTCCGCAAGACCGTCGCCACGATGATCGCAACCGAGCACAGTCCCGAGGATGCGGCCCGCCAACTCGGCCACGCGGGCGATGCGGTGACCCGCCGCCGCTACATCGATCAACCGACGCAGGCACCCGACTTCACCGCCACGTTAAAGCGACTGAAACGGTAAAAGATGTTGTTTTCGTGTAGTGAGGGCCAATAATAGTCAAAAACCAGGGTCAAACGATGACGTTTGCCCTGGTAGATGCTCCCCTATCTGGACACGAACCAGAAACATGCCGCTCTAAATGCTTTGTGTCCCAACGATTTTCACTGTTGCTCAAAACAGCCTATCATCTGCAGATTTGGCGTTCGAGGGGTTCCCGCTGGATCCCGCTCGGTCTCATTGATTCCCGATGAATCCGTGTCGTTTTCGTGTTGCAGTTCGAGTCCTGACAGCCCAGGTGATCGCGGGCGGGCTGCACTCCATCGCCGTACTAAGGGACGCAACCTGTCGGCTACACGTTCAACAGTTCCGTCGTCGGCTTTGCGTACGATCGTGACTGACTTCGTCGCCAGCTCGGCGTCGCGACCGACCAACCGAGGAGAGATCATCGATGTCCTGGCGGGACACCACACCCCAACCGGTCCAAGACGATATGGACGACCTGCTTGACGCTGCGCTGATCCTGGCCGAGGAGCAGCTGACCCAGCGTGGCGAGTTCTATCCCTTCAGCATGGCGATCGATGTCTCCGGCGATAGGAAACTCTTCGGGGCGGGGACCGGGGACGCTCGGCGTGCCAAGGAGATGAGTTTCGGCGCGCTCAGAGCGATGCGAACCGACATCCGGGCCGCTGCGGTCGCGGTCGACGTCTCTTTGCCGGAAACCGGCACGAGCGGGATCGAGGTGCATATCGAACATTCCAACGGCCCGGCGATCGGCGTGCTCAAGCCCTACACGATCTCCAACGGCGCAGTCACCGCCGAACCGTTGGAGGGCTTCACCGCCCAACATCTGATCTGGTGAAGCCTCCCAGCGGAGGAAGGGTCAGCCCTCGTCGTAGCGGATGATGCGCTCCGCATTGCGCCGATGCCAAGGAAACTTCGAGGTCAGGAACGGCTCGACCAGATCACGCACGCCTTGAGCTCGCATCTTTGACAGCGCATCGAGAGCATGCCCCTGCACGGTCTCATCGTCGAGTTGGGCGGCAGCGACCGCGGCCGCATCGGGATGTTTCGACTTGCCGAGCCAATCAACCACCATCTGCCGATCAGCCCCGAATCGGCGGTCCGCAGCGATGGCGGCGAGTTGCTCGAAGTACTCCTTGCCGGCCGGAATCTTGTAGAGGGCGTTGCCCGCCGCCCACCGCACGCGCGCGCTTGCCGCCTTGGCGTGGTCGAACTGGCTGATCAGCGCCGGGATCGCCGCGGTCTTGCGCGATTCCTTGCGGTTCAGTGCATTCGTCAAGCTCAGCCGCGCCATGTCGCGGCCGTCAGTTTCAAGGCCCGGCCACCGGTCTTCGAGTTCGGTGAGCCACTGAGTGATCACCACAATGACCGCCGGCGAGTTCTGCAGGCGGCTGCCGATTTCCGGGATCGTGTCGGCATATCCGCCTGCCCGGCGATACTCGTCGAGTAAACGGGTCGCAGCTTCGTCGTCAGCGGCGGTCAACTTCGGAAGTCCATCGTCGTGTGTTTGATCTTGCCCTGGTTCACGAGATCTTGTAGCTCCTGGGTGAGGCGGGTTTTGTGGTCGGTGATCAGGACGAACTGATACCCATTGGCCTGGCAATACGCCATGTCATCTTTGAGCTGCTTATCGTAACTCTGGTACTGAACATTCTTGACCTCGGTGAGGCGTTTATTGGTGTGGTCGAGGTCGTCCGGTATGGCATTGCGCCGACCGGTCACCGAAGGGATCGCTTCCTTCGTTTTGTTGGTATCGATGCCGGCTCGCGCTTCGGCCTTCGCCCCCTCGAGCTTGTTCCGGCGCGCGGTCGCTGGTCTCGTCGGTGCTGGGGGATTCTTCAACTGTTTGTTGAGAATAGGCGTGAACTTGGTGTTCACCGCGCTGACTACCGTCGCAGACACTGCGGTGAACGTCCCGCACGACACGCGTTGTGCATCGGCGAGACCATCGAGCATTCCCTGAATCTTGTTGCGAGAGTGCTCAATCTCCACTTTGGCTGCGTCCAGGATCAGCTTCTTGATAGGTCGTCCGATAGTTGCGGCGTTGACGGTATTGATTGCCTGAGTCACAGTTTGAAGTTGCATCTCCCATTCCGCGCCTTCCTGCGCGGCTCGTAGAACGACGGCGTACCCATCGACCGCACCGGCCTGCTGACGGAGTGCATCGCCGAGGATCTCCAACCCGTCAACCACGGATTTGTGGGCTTCGTCGATGTCGGGAATTTCCTCGCTGGTCGAGCAGGCGAGGGTCTTCATCGCCGGATTCAGATCAGTGTCGAGCGTGCTGTAGACCGAAGCAACGGTCTGCCAGCTCGTCGCTACCGATTGCATCCGGTCGGCGTTGCCATCGATCCACTTCGTGGTGCCCATGACGATTTCCCACCCGACCGGTTTCGGCCGGGTGCCGCCTGATGGGGATTTCAGTGGCTTATGTATAAATGTCTTCGCTCCCGGATCGGCGGAGGGTAGCTGCTTGCCGGTGTTGTAGTCCTCGGCGTTTTCGGATTGGTCGTGGTTGACACCGCTCTGGCGGATCAGTGCTGCCATCTTCGCGAGGACGTCGGTAGCTTTGCCTGCGGTGACGACGGCTTCGATGCCTGAGGTCCAGTAGCCTTGCGCCCACAACGCACCGCTGTTGTCGTTGCCACTGATATTCGTCGCGTCACGGAGTTCTTGGTCCATGTTCGTCAACGCGGTTGTCGCCGACCGGCTCGCGAGACTGTAGGCGCCGGACAGTTCGTAGAACGCTTCCGGGTTGACGTCGAGTTCCGCCACACCCGATCAGCTCCGCCACATCGCCACGTTGGCAGCGATCGCCTCGGTGTAGTTGCTATGCGCTGCCTGCGCTGACTGCCGCATGTCCTCGATTCCGTCACGAATTTCCTTCGCAGCGGCCATGAGTCGACTATGAGCGGCCTGTTGGGCGGAGGCGGCGTCACCTTCCCACCCGGTCTGCAGTTTGCTGATCGCGGTATCGAAGGCTGTGATCTGCTCGTCGAAGAACCCCCCGAACCCCGTCATCCTCGCCACGATCGAGTCCAGTAGGTCGAGGTTGACGCTATGAGACATCCGGCAGATCCAATGACGAGGCCACCGATTCGATCGCTGCGGCGTTGACGCCATCTTGACCGAGGTAGGCCTCCGAGCTGGCATCCAACGCAACGGTCGTGTCGCGGATGGCATCGAGCAGCTCCGACAGCCCCTCCCGCACGTTGGAGAATCCGGCAGCGAATTGTTCGCCTTGGCTGCCCTTCCATGTATCCGTCAGCTGGGTGACGTCTCGGTCCAGCGACCCGAACCCACCGGACAGACCGTCGAGCAAACCTCGTATCGCCTTGGCTGCAGCGACGAGCTCGTCAGGCGCGGCCACGAACTTCTCGGGTGTTGTCATTCGATCCCCCTCGATGATGCTGGCCAAACATAGCGCATCATCCGCAGCGAGGCGGCAATGGCAATGGACTTCCAATGGGCACGCGTAACGCTGAACTGGCCCCTCACCTGGTCAGATGCGATTCGTAGTTCCCGCAATGACGTAGTGCGGCGACTGAATCCGTCACAACATCGTTGGTCCACGCCATCGCTTGCCGGGACCGTCGGGGCTCGACAGTGGGCGAATCGTGCTCTCGACCAAGGAATTCGGCGCTCGCGAGATACCGAACGAGCTGTAAGTACCGAGATCGGTTGCTGCTCATATCATCCCGGTCCGCAGACGACAGCCGAGGTGAGATTGTCGGCTCATAGCAGCGTGAGCGATTTGACTTTTCACACCACGGTGCGAATTGACTGAGCGGCGTTCCTCCAGGCTGCCGTTCGTCAACGCTTCTTGGGCTTTGTGGGCTTGTGCCGCTTCGTCGTCGTAGCACGGTGCGGCCTGCCTGGCATGAGTCCGTGATTACCTACCTCGTCAAGCTCTGGCTGAAATCAGCGGCAATGCCGGAAGGTCGCGGGGGAGTATGCCTGCGATTTTTTGCGTCATCAATACTGTTGGGGTGCAGCAGCTTCCGCGTGAAAGAGCTGCGGTCGATCATGAGGGTGCCTCGCCTCGGTGCGGCAGAGTGATATAGGACCTGGTACACAGGTTCGGCGTGGGCGGGAGGAACATCGTGGACCAAGCTAGAGACATTCGACGCGGGGTCACGGTAGATGCAACTGAACTTGCGTATACCCGTGCGACCGGGCCGTTCCTGTGCATCGGATGCAAAGCTTCGATGATTCCGGTCGCAGTGGGTTCGACGAAGGTCATGCCACACTTTCGCGTACAACTCAACCACGAACCCACCTGCAACGTGGCTGGCCGCCCCGCTCCGATCGCGCCAGCAGATTCCTTGGAGGACGCTCAGACCGAACGCCTCGGCGGGGTCGCCATCGCCTACAAGCTGATCCGGCCGACGGTTCACGAAGAAGTTGATCCCGACTCGGACTCCGAACCTCGGCAGCGATCGACCCGCTCGACCTCCAGCTCATCGGATTCCGAAACCAGCCCCGGCTACCGGGAGACCGCCGCCTCGACAATCCGCCCGTTCTGCCGGACCTACATCGAGCACCCGAACCTCCGTGCGCGCCTCCGGATCTCGATCCCTGAGATCGAGGTGGACTACTACCAGTTCGCCTTCAAGAGGCTGGAACACGACAAGATCGTGGCACATCCACACCGCCGAATCTTCTACGCACAGGTGGCGTGGAGCATCGATCCGAAATTCACTACCGATACCGCGGAGATCGCCCTATACGCCGGCGAGCGCGATCCCGAGCGACCCGCGCGAGTTCTCCGCGGATACCGGGTTGTGGTCGATTGGTCGAGCTGGAATCTGACCACACGATCAGCCCTCCAGCGGGAAATCGATGCCGCCCGCGCCACCGCTCGACAGCGTGCAGGGACAGCCGCGAAGACGTGGCTGTTCTTTCTCGGTACGCAGGATCCGTTCGAGGATGCAAACCTGTGGGTCGATCACCATAGCGACTATGTATTCCTCTCCGCCGACATCACCTATCCGAAACCAGCGAAGATTGTCCAACGTCCCGGACGACGTCGGCCCGGCCCCTCTCCACGACGTCGCCGACCTCGCTGAAACCGATCCGGGGTTAAGTGCCTCTCACGGCAGTTAGGAGCCGACCGAACTCCACAGAATTCTCGACGCGAAACCACCTGAAGCCTGAGCCGCCCAAACGTCGAGCGCCACGGACGGTTCTTGCCGGTGCTGAGAGCGGCAACGCGCAATCCAAAACGTGTTGATTTTGTGTCGCCCTTCGCGGCAGACCTCGCATCGTTGGCGATTCCGCAGGTCAGAGATATTTTTCAAGCGTTGTCAGACTCGACCTCGAAACTGAGCGGTAGACGAGTCGAGTCGCACAGAAGGCCAGGTGAGAGCTCTTTACTCTTAGTTCAACATAAAAAAAGAGATTCCAACGAATACGGATAACCGTAGGTCAGAACCTCTTTTTCACTGCTCCCCCATCTGGACTCGAACCAAAAACCTGCCGGTCCAAATACCTTGAGGCCCAAAACGTTTCAACGTATCCCAAAACGACCCATCGCCTGCGCGAGTTAACATTCAAGGAGTTCCCGCTGAACCCCACTCGGGGCCCGTTGATTCCCGTTGAATCCGTGTCGTTTCCGTGTTGTGGGTCAAGTCGGGGGTAGCGCCGCTGCAACCGCCGGGGGCACCTTCCGCCGCCCCTGCGTGTCAGGGTGAGGTGAATCCACCGGCACTCAGCAAATGTGGGCCGACGCCGGGGCGCGCTCGGACCTACGTCTCCACACTCGCGTTGCGCAGAGGCTGTTCTGCGGGGAAGTGCTCGAAGCGCTGGGGCATGATGCCGGCGGCGTGCAGGATCGTGGCGCAACCCATCGACCCGCCGATGCAGTCGACGGGACCTTCGGCATCGACCTCGTCGAGCGCTGCCAGCTGATCACCAGCCAGAGCGGGCCAAGGTGTAGTCCGCTGCCTGCGGCCAGCCGGTCGATCGACCGTGACCGCATGCGTCGTACCGGCACCACGATGTGGACCGTCGGAGTGACCTCATCGAGGGGCGACCTAACGAGAAGGCCGAATCACCGACCGCAATGCCTGACCAGTCACACAAAAACTTGCCGACTGACTCAAAGGTGTTCGCCATCAACGTCAATCTTTGGTAATACGTTCAGCTTCCTCAGTACCCGCTGATAATCATCTATATAAAACATATTCATATTGTCTTTTGGGTCCCCAAACAATGCCAGCAGCTCGGCCAAGGCATCACGTTCGGCCGGGCTGACCAAAACTTTGCGCTTCACAAGGGTGGCACACAGATTGTCGACCAATAAGGTCCACTCGCCGACGTCGCTGAAAGATCGGTAGTCAGCCAGCACTTCGGGCTCAAGTCGATCCGCGAACCGTTCAAGAAGTTCCCGGGAGTCATTGCTCAGCTTCGCGAATCTGGCCAATTGTTCCGGAGTGAACTGTCGCCTCTTGCGCTTAGCGCTGGGCCTATCATCAGAATCCATCTGTGTCACCTAACTCTCATTTGATCGGGACGCCATTTGCGTCGTTCCTATAGACGCCGGGACCGCTTACCGGATGGCCCGTCACAATGTTACCGGATGAGTCCACGATGGCCGTAATTTGAACACCATCCCGCGTGCCGGTGACTTTCCAAGTTCCATGATCCTGGAGCACCGGAGGTTGATCGGGATTCTTAGCGACGTCCTGGATGCTGTTGATGATGTGGTCATCGGTCCATAGCGGGATGTCTGGGAATTCAGTCTTACCTGGCATTCCGGTGCCGGGAGCGTGCCCACCGGTTCCATCGTCGCCGCCGTCAAGGATATGAATCCTCCGGAGCTGGGATATAGAAATACTGGTGGGAACAGGCCCCGATACCAAACTCCATTGGGCTCCGAGGCCATTGGCGGGTTTAGATGCAGGGGCATTATTCTTGAGTTCTTTAATGCGCTGAAGATTTGTCCGCGCTGGTCCGAGGTCTCGGGTTTTCTTGACCCCGGACGCAATACCTTTAGTGTCGGTCCATTCGACGACAATGCCGCCGATGCCATCGGCCAAACTCTTGGCCCTGTCGCCGGTCAATGCCGCTGCTGCATCTGGCCTTCCCAGCAGAATCAGGCCGGCGGCTCCCACTTCACATACAACCGTAACACCGGCGTCCCTGGCAGCATCTTCTACCGCTTTGGTGATTCTATCCCGAAGTTCTATCAATGCGGCACGGTGGTCGCGGCACGATCCGGCGAGTTCACCGCAGGCGTGTTGAAGGTCAACCGCGGCGCTGTGTAGTTGTTTCAAGTCCCCCGAAACGGCGGTAATGTCGTCGGACTTCTGGCCGTCGAACGTGCTGGGTAGCTTTTGCAACTTATCGATAGTAGCGACTATTACGTCGCCGGTAGCCATTGTTTCCCACACGGTACGTGCCAGATCGAGCCTATCAATATTGCCGTCAGGAACTGAAACCCCGAGCTTTTCTATCACCCCGATCCCAAGTTTGTCGACCAATCCCTGCCCCGGACCACCTGCGGAAGGTGGCGATATCTGCGCGACACCCTCGAGCACCGGGAGCGCCTTCGGCGGGTCATCATTATCGGGGTTTTTGTCCGCGAGGGCATGAACATAACCCAGGCCGGTGACAATCCCACTGTAGTTCGCCAATGCATTTACCAAATCGGCAGCGAATGCGGTTAGTTCGCTGGCTCGGCCATCATATGACCGTGACCAATCACTGGCCGCCGCAAAGCTGCCACCCATGGTCTTGCATTCACTCAGCCCGCCCATTGCGAGGGTGAAATAGGAATCGAACGCACCTGCGGCATTAATGCAATCAGTGCCAGCATCGTAGAACGTCTTTGGAGTAACTATAATTTCTTTTTCGGAGGGCGCCACTAGGTTATCGCAATCCCAATGTTCGTAAGTTCGTTTCAATCGCGTCGATATAGCTGGCGTGCGCGTCCGCGGATGCATCACGCATCGCCGCTACCCCCTCGGCGACCTCACCTGCAGCCGTCATCCACTGCGTGAACGCTTCATTCTGCGCGGTAGCCGCATCACCAGACCAAGTCTGATGCAGGGCAGTCATTCGCAGCTGTAAACCCTGCAACGTATCAGCGAGGAAGCCTGAAAACCCCCGCATCCGCGCCGTAATCTGTTCCAGCTCATCAAGATTAACCCGATAGCCATCCATGTGCTCGCCCTCCCGACTGGTTACAGACCATACCCATACACCGCGTTTCGACGCTCAGGGAAGATCCAACGAACTGGTCTGCTGTGCGTTGTCAGTGTCAGTGGTGACGTAGGTAGCGCTTGTCACGCCCAATAGTTCCGCCATCTTCGCCAGTGACGCAAGCACTTTCATAGCCCCCCGCTTTGTTTCATCCCACCCCTCCCGATACGAATCCGCCCGGCCACCCTGCCACGACTCCAACGCCCGTTCCACATCCGTATCCAACGAGTGCAAACCAGTCACCAACGTCTCTGACACCGTCTGAACGAACTTCCCCGCATCGGAAACCTCCGTCGGAACCACCCAAAGCTCCGACCCTCCATCATCGGCCGTCATGGAATCCGAACCCCTCCTTGTACTACGGCCGTAAGCTGAAGAGCCACAGCATGTTCCGCTGCGCTGGACCGGTGACCGGATCAACTTTCGGAGTTGTGAAGATGACCGAAACTATCACGGCCACCTCAGTTGCCAGAGTGGACGAGTCGCCGTCGAGGCCAGGGGCTGTCCTGGGACAGCACTGCCCCGAACTACCCGGTTTCGATACCCGGCCGATGGAAGGAACTGGAGCGATCCGTTCACGGTCGATCCCTGCGAGGGCTCGAGTCGGTTGTTCATGATTGACCAGCCTGAGCGCCGCTCCCGGCGGCTGACCAGGCGAGAGCGGCTCGGTGTCCGCCCAGGGCGGAAGGTAGAGCCGTTCGTTCGGAAGTCTCGGAAGTCCTGGGCAGTTCCGCAAATCGACTGTGACGGAACATGTTCGGTGGTAAGCAACGTCGCAACAGAAGACCGGTACGACAGGGACCGCGTCGGCCAGTGCCAGCGTTGTTGTCGCTATGCCACTTATCGTCGTCGCCGGTGTCGTGGCATTGGTGGCCTTCGTGCTGCTCGGTATCGCCGCCGCCGTGGCTGGACGCTGGAGCGTCTATGTAGACACGCTGTCCGCATTGCGGGCGACGTTGTCGGCGACGAGGCAGGTGCACTATCCGACGCCACCCGCGCAGCGTGAGCAGGTGCCGTCCGCCGCGCCGAGTTGCTCGCCGACCGTGACGCGCTACTCCAGCGGCGCGACGTTCGGCGCGCATTGGTTGATCTTGACGAGCTGTAGCGTGGCGATGGCCGATTAGTCGTCATATAGGCCAGGAGGCACGCCGAGCGTTGTTTCCCCCCACCTACGCATCTGTTCGGCGAGCGGGATCTCTTCGCCGTTCGGTAAGCACACCATCCATCCCACGATGGTGTGGCCTCGGACGAACTCTCCCGGGTCGGGACGCGTAACCCACTTACCGACTAGGACTACTTCCTCGACGTCACCGTTTCGCGGTCCATAGACACTCGCCGGGGCGGTTCGATTGGCAGATATTCGGTATGGGTCATGGCTGCCAGTATGCGAGTCATGCGAACCAAGAGACGTGAGCGACACCGCCCCTGAAACGAACAAGGACGCAGACCGGGAAACCCGATTTGCGTCCATTGCGTCATGCGGAGAGAATGAGGCTAGCGGGAACCCGCGCTGACCTGCACAAACAATGCTCCCCCATCTGGACTCGAACCAGAAACCTGCCGATTAACAGTCGGCTGCTCTGCCAATTGAGCTATAGGGGATTGCCCTGAGTGGTTACACTCAGGCGGTCTGCCTTGGCGGGCTGACCGAGATGAAACTTTAGCGCATCGTGTCGCGGGAACCCAAATCGGGGCGCTACCTGCGGACATGCGGCGGATGTCGATGTGGCGCGGAGGGGTGGCCGGATCGACAGGGGTGGGGCGGCTGGGGCAGGATGGAGCGCGCACACAGACGTGGGAGGAGCTCCAGGAGATGCTGCGGTTGATCATCGGCGTAGCGGCCGGGTACGTGCTTGGAACCAAGGCCGGGCGCGCGCGCTACGAGCAGATCAGTGCGGCGACGCGGGCCGTCACCGCGAGTCCGGTGACGCGCAAGCTGGTGTCGGTGAGTCGGCAGAAGCTGTCGGACAAGTTGAGTACGCAGCCGAAGCTGGAGCCGATGGAGCCGATCGACGAGCGCACCACGGTGTTGATCCCGCACGACCAGCTGCGTCGCTGAGCTGAATTCAGCGCAGGGCGCGGTCAGGCTCCGGCTGCGTAGCCCTCGTTGCCCATCGCCTGGGCTGCGAGGCTCTTGCGGTACTGCTCCAGCGCCACCAGGTCGCCGAACAGCGTCATGTAGGTCTCGGGCTCCTCGCTGGCCGAAAGGCGCTGCAGCTTCGATTTGAGCTCGGCGATCTGGCGGCCCACCCAGGCTTCCTGGGTGCGGGCGAGGATGCCGGTGATGAAGCGTGGAGTGTCGTTCTGGGTGCGCACCGGGAGCTGCTCGTTGGCCAGCTCGGAGACCAGGGCGCGGATCATCAGGTCGTCGGTGTGGTCGGCCACGGCGGCGACCCACTCCGCACCACTGAGTCCGGCTGCCGTGCCACCCGCTTGGGCGATCATGATGCGCACGGCCACGTAGGCGGGGTGGGTGAAGGCGGCGGCGTCGATGGCGTCGAAGGCCACGCCCGCGATGCCGGGGTATTGCAGTGCGGCGCTGAGGGATTGACGTTGGGCGTAAAGGACCGGATCGTTCGGCGCAGGCCGTACCGAGGAACTTTCCTCGACGCGAGGCGCGGGAATCGCCGCGGCGCCCGACTTCAGCGCGGGCGTCGAGTTGGCGCCCATCCGGTTCTTCTTCGCTTCCTCACCGACCCGGCGTACGACCAGCTGGATGTCGTCCCAGCCGACCCAACCGGCCAGCTTGGTGGCGTACCCCTTGCGGGTGGCGTTGTCCTTGATCTGCGCCACCACGGGCACCGTACGACGCAACGCCTCGACACGACCCTCGACATCGTCGAGATTGTGCTCGGCGAGCAAGCCGCGAATCACGAACTCGTACAGCGGGGTTCGCCGTGCCACCAGATCGCGCACGGCGCTGTCACCGGAGTGCTGACGCAACTCGCACGGATCTTGACCGTCGGGGGCGACAGCGATGTAGGTCTGTCCGGCCAGTCGCTGATCGCCGCTGAAAGCCTTCAACGCCGCGGCCTGCCCGGCCGCGTCACCGTCGAAGGTGTAGATGATCTCGCCGCGCCAGAAGTTGTCGTCCATCAGCAGCCTGCGCAGCACTTGCATGTGCTCTTCACCGAAAGCGGTGCCACAGGAGGCCACTGCGGTTTTCACACCGGCCAGGTGCATGGCCATGACGTCGGTGTAGCCCTCGACTACCACGGCCTGATGACCCTTGGAGATGTCACGCTTGGCGTGGTCGAGGCCGAACAGCACCTGAGACTTCTTGTACAGCAACGTTTCCGGCGTGTTCACGTACTTGCCGGGCATGGTGTCGTCGTCGAACAGCTTGCGCGCGCCGAACCCGATCACCTCGCCGCCGAGGTTGCGGATCGGCCACAGCAAACGGCGATGGAACCGGTCGATCGGACCGCGCTTGCCCTGCTTGGACAGTCCGGCCGCCTCGAGCTCCTTGAACTCGAAACCCAAGCGCTGCAGGTGCTTGGTCAACCCGTCCCAGCCCGCGGGGGCGTACCCGCAGCCGAACTGCTGCCAGGACGCCTTGTCGAAGTTGCGGTCGGTCAGATATTTGCGTGCGGTCTCGGCCTCGGGTTCGTGCAGCAAAGCCGCGTAGAACTCCTGCGCGGCGGCATTGGCGGCGACCAGCCGCGAGCGGGTGCCGCGGTCGCGCTGCACCGAGGTGCCGCCACCTTCGTAGTTGATCTGGTAACCGATGCGATCGGCCATCTGCTCGACGGCCTCGACGAAACCGATGTGTTCCATCTGCTGCAGGAACTTGTAGACGTCGCCGCCCTCGCCGCAACCGAAGCAGTGGAACAGCCCGTGGTTGGGTCGCACATGGAACGACGGTGACTTCTCGTCGTGGAACGGGCACAGACCTTTGATCGAGTCGGCGCCCGCGCGCTTGAGCGCCACGTACTCACCGACTACGTCTTCGATCCGGACACGTTCACGGATCGCCGCGATATCGCGATCTGGGATTCGTCCGGCCACGGGGGCGAGTCTAGTCGGGTCTGCTCAGCGGCAGTCCAGCGAGGCGGCGACGCGTTCGAAGCGACTCTCGGTGTAGGAGGCGATCTGGTCGATCACCACGCGCACTCGGGCGACCTCGGTGGTGGCGGCGTTGAACCAGGGCAGCAGCTGAGCGTCGAGGTGGGCGGGCGCGGTGGTGAGCAGGCGATCGGCGACGGCTTGGACTCGGTCGCGCTGGGTCTGCTGGCGGGCGAGGTGGCCGGGGTCGGAGCGCACGTAGCGCAGCGCCACGGTCTTGAGCACGGCGACCTCGGCGGCCACGATGGGCGGCACGATGAGGTCGGCCTCGTAGCGGCTGAGCGGGCCTTCGCCGTAGCGCTCGTGGGTGGCCGAGATCGCGGCGGTGGCGAAGCGGCCGACCAGTTCGCTGGTGAGCCGTTTCAGAGCTACCGAGGCGGTGAAGCTGCCGTCGTAGTCCGCGGCGTCGGCCACGATGTCGAGTTCGGAGAGCCGCTGGGCGGCGGCGGCAAGCGCTTCGATCGATTGGTCGGGGTGCTGGCCGTGCCCCTGCTCGGCGAGGGCGGCCTGTTCGGCCGGATCGGCGAGGGCGCGCAGGTCGATGCGGCCGACGATCACGCCGTCCTCCACGTCGTGCACCGAGTAGGCGACGTCGTCGGACCAGTCCATGATCTGGCATTCCAAGCTCTGCTTGCGGTCGGGCGCGTCTTTGCGCACCCACGCCAAGCGTTCGAGATCGTCGTCGTAGGCGCCGAACTTGGTACCGGAACCGCTTCTGCCCCACGGGTATTTGAGGGTCGCGTCCAGGGCGGCCCGAGTCAGGTTGAGCCCGAAGCTCTCCCCGTCGGCGGCGAGGACCTTGGGTTCGAGCCGCGTCAGGATCCGCAGATTCTGCGCGTTGCCTTCGAAACCGCCGTATTCGTCGGCGAATTCGTCGAGGGCGCGTTCACCGTTGTGGCCGTAGGGCGGGTGGCCGATGTCGTGCGCCAGGCCTGCGAGGTCGACGAGGTCGGGGTCGGCTCCGACACCGTCGGCGATACTTCGCCCGATCTGGGCAACCTCGAGGGAGTGGGTCAGGCGGGTGCGTGGGGTGTCGCCCTCGCGCGGACCCATGACCTGGGTCTTGTCGGCGAGGCGACGCAACGCGGCGGAGTGCAGCACGCGGGCACGGTCGCGGGAGAACTCACTGCGATGACCCTTGTCCGCGGCACCGGGCCATGCGGTCTTCCCCGGTTCGTGGACCATGCGTTCCTGGTCGTGCGGGGTATAGGTACCTGTCATCTCACTGTCCCGCCTCATAGGGGAAATCCGCCGAGAAATGAGTGAGCTGATACCAGAGCAGCGCGCCGGTTTCGCGGGCGATGCCATGGAATTGCGACTCCCTCGTGTAGACGGCCGGCCCGGTGCGGGTGGGTGCGGTCCACGCTTCCAGGCCTGCGTCGCGAGCCATCGTCCTGGTTCGCAGTGAATGCCACGGATCGCTCACGAGTACGGCCGATGACATGTCGCGCTCCCCCATCGCTGTCGCGACGGCCTCGATGCTGCGCAGGGTGTCCGAGCCTGTTTCCACGGCCACGATGTTCTCGCTGGGCACGCCCTGGTCTTCCAAATACCTTTTGCCCGAGGCGGCTTCGGTGTACAGGTCGCCCTCCTGCTTGCCGCCGACGGTGATCACCGTGGGTGCCACACCGGCTTCGTAGAGTCGCCACGCCTGATACAGCCGCGCCTCGAAAACCGACGACGGTGTCCCCGAATACTGGGCCGCGCCGAGCACCACGATCGCGTTCGCGGGGGTGTAGTCGTCGATCCGCGCGACCTGCCAGACCCGGATCGCCGTCCCGGCGACCAGCACCAACCCCATCAACACCGCTCCGGCGATCAACCGGACGAACCACACCGAGACCGTCGACACCACCCCGCGCGGATGCCTGACATCCGGGGCGGGCGCTGACGTTCGCGAGAAACCCGATTTCACCCTCGTCAGTCTGCCAGGTCGGTCCGTGGCCCCGGGTGGTCAGCGGTCACCGCCGGATTCCGTTCCGATGAACTGCCGGTCGGTGCCGACGAGAACTGCGACGTACCCGCGAATCAACCGCTCTGACGCCGACCCGGTCCTCACCAACCACGCGCACGCCATTCGGGCAGATTCGCGCGGTCGGCGCCGAGCGTGGTGTCGTCGCCGTGGCCGGGGTAGACGACGGTGTCGTCGGGGTAGCGGTCGAAGAGTTTGGTGCTGACGTCGGTGAGGAGGGTGTCGAAGTCGGCGCGACTGTGCGTTTTCCCCACTCCACCCGGAAAAAGTGAGTCACCTGTGAAGAGGTGGGTGTGGCCCGCGTTGTCGGTGAGGGCGAGGGCTATCGAGCCGGGGGTGTGGCCGCGCAGGTGGATGACCTGTAGGACGAGATCGCCGATGTCGATGGTGTCGCCGTCTTCCAACCGACGCTCGGGGCGGTGCGGGAGGTGGTCGGCGTCGAGGGTGTGGGCGGCGGTGGGAACGTCGAGGGTCTTGGTGACCTCGGTCAGTGCCTGCCAGTGGTCGGGATGGCGGTGGGTCGTGACGAGCTGGACGACCTGGCCGGGGGTCTCGAGCGCGGTCAGCTCGATGATGCGCTCGGCGTCGTTGGCGGCGTCGATCAGCACGGCGGCGCCGGTGGCGGTGCTCTGGATCAGGTAGGTGTTGTTGTCCATCGGGCCGACCGACATCTTCACGATGCGGGCGCCGGGGACGTCGCGTTGCTGGGCGTCCTCGCCGGCGGTGACGTGACCGGTGTACTGGCGATCGACTGTGACCATGCACCCGATCGTAGAAGCCACGCGTCGCGCTGTCGTGCCGGTGTCGGTGTCGACCGTTAGATTCGACCCATGCCGCTGTCGAGTTCGGCCCCACGATCGGTTTCCGTGCTCTGCGCGGTGTTCGCCGCGTTGAGTCTGTTGTGCGCGCCGAGTGCTGTCGCCGAACCGCCCTCGCGGATGGGCCCACAGGTGGTCGATACCGCGAACGTGCTCAGCACCGGCGACGAAGGACGAGTGCTCGACGCCGTCGATGCTCTCTACCGCGATCACCAGGTGAAGCTGTGGGTGATCTACGTACGGACCTTCGGCTCGATGACGGCACAGGACTGGGCCGCCCGCACCGTCGACCTCTCCGGCTTCAGCGATCGCGACCTACTGCTGGCGGTGGCCGTCGACGATCGCGGATATTGGCTCGACGGCACCCTGCCCGAGGGCGTGAGCGACGCCGAACTGGACTCGGTGCTCGCTGGTTCGGTGGAACCCGATCTGCGGGACCAGAAATGGGCGCAGGCCGCAGTCGACACGGCCGAGGGGATCGGTTCGGCGATGAAGGGCACGAGCGTGCCGTGGGGCGTGCTCATTCTGATCGCGCTGGCAGTGATCCTGGTGGCAGGCGGCCTGGTGCTGTTCTCGCGCAAGCGTCGCGGCGACAGGGATCGCGCCGAGCTGGCGACCGCGCGCGGTATGGACCCCACCGACTCTGCGGCCCTGGCGAAACTGTCCCTGCCGACCCTGCACGCGCTCTCGCGCGAGCGACTGGTCGAGATCGACGACGCCGTGCGCACCAGCGCCGAGGAATTGACCTTGGCCACCAGCGAATTCGGCGACACCGCGGTGACCCCGTTCCGCGCCGCACTCGATGCCGCCCGCACCGCCACGACCAAGGCGTTCACCATCCGTCAGCAACTCGACGACGCGATCCCGGAGACACCGGATCAGCAGCGCGCCATGCTCATCGAACTGATCGCCACCGCGGGCAAGGCCGATCGAGAGCTCGATGAGCAGGTCGCCGATTTCGACGCCATGCGCGATCTGCTCATCGACGCACCCGCCCGGCTGGATGCCCTCACCCGCGACGTCATCGCGCTGACCGCGCGCATGCCGGGCTCCGAAGCCGAACTCGCCCGGCTCGATTCGACCTATCCGTCCTCGGTCATCGCCCCGATCCACGACAACGTGCGGATGGCTCAGGAACGCATCGCCTTCGCCGAGACCAATATCGACAATGCCCGCACCGCACTCACCCAGCCCGTCGGGAAGCAGGGCGGTGCGGTCGCGGCGATCCGCGCGGCCGAGGGCGCGATCGGGCAGGCCAGGACCTTGCTCGATGCCGTCGACCAGGCGGCGACGAACATCCAGCAGGCACGCGATGGGCTGCCCGCCGCCCTCGACGAACTGCGCGCCGACCTGAGTTCGGCCGAGAACCTGACCGATTTCGGCGGCGCCGACTTGGCTGCCGCGGTCTCTTCGGCCACCGCGGCCCTGAAAACCTCGAACGCAGACGGCGATCCGCTCGGCTCCTTCCACCAGGCGGTCGCCGCGGACGCCGCACTGGACCGGGCGATCGCGGCAGCCTCGGATCGCAAACTGGCCGTGGAAGATCTGCGACGCAGACTCGACCGCACTCTCACCGATGCGGCCGCGCGGATCGACGCGGCCTCGTCGTTCATCACCACCCGGCGCGGCGGGGTCGATGCCCAGGCACGCACCCGGCTCTCGGAGGCACAACGCCATCTCGACGAAGCACGCGCACTCGCGGGCAGCGACCTCGAACGCGCACTCGCCAGCGCGCAGACGGCCGCGGACCTCGGCGGCCGGGCGATGCAGCAGGCACAGGCCAGCGTGCGGGCATGGGAGACACGCCAACCGATGTCGGGCGGCGGCTCGCAGACCGGCGCGGTGCTGGGCGGAATTCTGGTGAACGAGCTTCTGCGCGGAGCGATGGGCGGCGGTTCGCGGCGCGGTGGTTACGGCGGCGGTGGCGGCGGGTACCGACCCGGCTCGTTCGGCGGCTCGTCGGGGTCGCGCCGAGTCAGCCGGGGCGGCAGATTCTGACCCAAGCCGCCGGAAAGTGCCGGCGCCCACTTCCGGGCTTCGGCACATCCGGTCATGCGCGGGCTGTTCGCGTCCGCAGCAATCACGCGGTCGCGGCTGCCAGATCGGCGGGCGACCAGGACAGCTCCGCTGCCACGGCATCCAGTAGTTCGGCGGCGAGCGTGCCGCCGCCCAGGCGGCCGATGGCCAGCCTGCCGAGATAGGTGTAGACGAGGAAAGTGACGGCGGCCGACGCCCCCGTCGACGGGCGGGGGTGCGCGGAGAGGTAGACGATCTCGTAGTCGTCGAGGATCAGGCCGACGGGGGCGCGGAACGGGGGCACCGTACCGGTGTTGGTGAGGGCGATGTGGCCCGCGGTGGAGTGGATTCGGCGGGGTCCGAAGAAGTCGGGGAAGTGCAGAACGGACTGTTCGATCACGCCCTCGGCCAGGTCGTCGTGCAGGCTGGTGCCGATTCGCCGGGCGAGAACGATGAGATCCTCGGTGTCGACGGCGTCCGCGCTGAACGCGGCCAGACCGGACAGGTTCGTGCCCGCGTCCGCCTCGACCGGCGGGTCGAGGCGCCTGCGCAGGTCGACCGGGTACACGCACGAGACACTGTCCGCGCCGGAGAGATGTGCATAGGCCCGCAACGCCGCGGCGGTGACCAACCCGTTGACGCTCACCGCATGGGCGCGCGCCATCTCGAGCACTCGCGCGGTCGCGACGGTGTCGAGCCGAATCCGCTCCGGCCGAACCAGCGCGGCCGGTGCCGCTTCCGACCGCTCGACCCAGCTCACCGCGTCCGCGCTGGCGAGTGGACGCGTCAAGGTCTCGAGCCCCGACCGTCTCCCACGCCGAACCCCCCGCTGTGCGAGCAGAGCCTCGAGCGACACCGGATACTTCCTGGCCGCATCAGCCCCGGTCGCCGACTCCGCGACGACGGAGTTCATGTCCGCGTGGACCGCGTCGATCCCGATCACCACAGCGGCCGGTATCCCCACCTCGGTCTTCCCGGTCTCCACATAGTCGGTGTAGTAGCCCCACAACCGGGCGAACAGTTCGACGCAATGCCCCGCATCGGCCACGCTGTGATGCACGAACAACGTGACCCGGGCCCGATCCTCCTCGGCCAGAACCACATCCAGGTAGGCCAACTGAGCCTCAGGGTCCACCGATTCAGCCGGAACCCGAACCTCGTCGGGATCACCGAAACTCACCCACGCGCCGACGGCTTCGATATCCCCGGGGCGCAACAGGATTCCGTTCTCGTCGGCGTCCTCGACGATCCGGCACACCAGAATCGGATACGCCCGCTGCAACGCCGCGAAGGCTGCGCCGAGCGCCGCCGCGTCGAGCTCCCCGAGCACCGTCACCGACCGCCCGGTGAACGTCGCGTGCCGCACGAATCGCTGCTCCGACGGATCGAGCACCCGCACCACATCTTCCAATTCCCACAGCACAACGAAGATCGTGAGGCAAGCGCCCACCCAACGCAAACCGTCGGCTACACAGTGTGATCAACGCAGCTCGATCAAGATCATCAGGCCCTCAGGGATTTTCCTTCTCGGGCGATGCCTCCCTGAAGGCCTGGTGATCAATCGACCAACCGCCGACGCGGAAGAGCCCGTGCCGGATGGTTTCGGCACGGGCTCTTGCGGGTGGGAGTCAGGCGCCGATCAGGCGTGCTGCCAGGTAGGACTCGACCTTGTCGAGGGCGATGCGCTCTTGGGCCATCGAGTCGCGCTCGCGGATCGTCACCGCCTGGTCGTCGATGGTGTCGAAGTCGACCGTGATGCAGAACGGCGTGCCGATCTCGTCCTGACGACGGTAGCGGCGGCCGATGGCACCCGCGTCGTCGAAGTCGACGTTCCAGTTGCGGCGCAACTGGGCGGCGAGATCCTTGGCCTTGGGGGTCAGGTCGGCGTTGCGCGAGAGCGGCAGCACCGCGGCCTTGACCGGCGCGAGGCGCGGATCCAGGCGCAGGCTGATGCGCTCTTCGGTCGTGCCCTTCGCGGTCGGCACCTGGTCGACGGTGTAGGCATCGACCAAAAACGCCATCAGCGACCGCGTCAGGCCGGCCGCGGGCTCGATGACATAAGGCGTGTAGCGGTCACCGGAGGCCTGGTCGCGGTAGCTCAGGTCGACGTTGGAATGCTCCGAGTGCGTCTTGAGGTCGTAGTCGGTGCGGTTGGCGATGCCCTCGAGCTCGCCCCATTCGCTGCCCTGGAAGCGGAAGCGGTACTCGATGTCGGTGGTGCCCGCCGAGTAGTGCGACAGCTTTTCCTTCGGGTGCTCGAACAGGCGCAGGTTCTCCGGGTCGATGCCGAGGTCGGTGTACCAGGCCAGCCGGGTCTCGATCCAGTACTTGTGCCACTCGACATCCTCGCCGGGCTTGACGAAGAACTCCATCTCCATCTGCTCGAACTCTCGGGTGCGGAAGATGAAGTTGCCCGGGGTGATCTCGTTGCGGAAGCTCTTGCCGATCTGGGCGATGCCGAACGGCGGCTTCTTACGCGCGGTCTCCTGGACGTTCTTGAAGTTGACGAAGATGCCCTGCGCGGTCTCGGGACGCAGGTAGTGCATGCCCTCTTCGTCGTCCACCGGGCCGAGGAAGGTCTTGAGCAGGCCGGAGAAGTTGCGCGGCTCGGTCCACTTGCCGGGCTGGCCGGTGTCGGGATCGTTGATGTCGGCCAGGCCGTTGGCGGGCGGGTGGCCGTGCTTGGCCTCGTAGGCCTCGATGAGATGGTCGGCGCGGTAACGCTTGTGCGTGTGCAGCGACTCGACCAGCGGATCGGAGAAGGTGGCCACGTGGCCCGAGGCTTCCCAGACCTGGCGCGGCAGGATCACCGAAGAGTCGAGGCCGACGACATCGTCGCGGCTGGTGACCATGGTCCGCCACCACTGCCGCTTGATGTTGTCCTTCAGTTCCACGCCGAGCGGACCGTAGTCCCACGCCGACTTGGTGCCTCCGTAGATCTCACCGCAGGGGTAGACCAGACCCCGGCGCTTGGCGAGGTTGGCAACGGTGTCCACCTTCGACTTGGGTGCCACGCGAGATTTCTCCATCCACTGCGAGTCGGAATTGTTCGGCATGCCGTACCGATGTTCGATGCGGCCTACCGTACGTGAGTGGGTCCAGCGTATCGGGACGCGTCCAGTGGGTTTGCAGCAGCCGAGGTGTCCGCGCGGCGCGTCATTTGACATGCGCAACCGTGCATATCAAAATGGAATCTGTTTCCATTAAGGAGTTGGTTCATGACCACCGAGGCTGCGCCCGCGCACCCGCACAACCCGTACCACTCCCCTGCCCCCGCTGCTGTGCCGTCGCGCACGGTACTCGAGGACGCGGGCGAGCTGCTGCGGGCCCTGGCGGCGCCCGTACGCATCGCCATCGTGCTGCAACTGCGTGAGTCGCCGCGCTGCGTGCACGAGCTGGTCGACACGCTCGGCGTGACCCAGCCGCTGGTCAGCCAGCATCTGCGCATTCTCAAATCGGCGGGCGTCGTCCACGGCGAACGCTCGGGCCGCGAGGTGCTCTACGAACTCGTCGACGATCATCTGGCGCATATCGTCGTCGATGCCGTCGCCCATGCCGAGGAAGGCTGAACCGTTGGCAGACAACATCTCCACCAAGCAGGTCGGGGTCCGCAGCACCCGTCAGCGCAGTGCCATCTCGGCACTGCTCAGCAATATCGACGAGTTTCGTTCGGCCCAGGAATTGCACGACGAACTCCGTAGACGCGGCGAGAACATCGGCTTGACCACCGTATATCGCACCCTGCAATCCCTTGCCGACGCGAGCATGGTCGACGTGCTGCGCACCGACACCGGCGAATCCGTCTATCGCCAGTGCTCGAGCGGCCACCATCACCACCTGGTCTGCCGCCGGTGCGGACGCACCGTCGAGGTCGAGGGCCCCACCGTCGAGGCGTGGGCCGAGGCGATCGCCGCCGACCACGGCTTCACCGAGGTGAGTCACACCCTCGAGATCTTCGGCACCTGCCGCGACTGCGTGCGCAGCCGCGCCGCCGCGGACGAGGACGAGCCCGCAACAGTGTGACTCACATCACATGACGGAACCTTCGCTTCGTGTGCCCCGTCCAACCTTCACGAAGGGACCGGCCCACCCGGGCGCGCAGTCCTCTCGACTGCGAAGGAGGGGGCATCGTGAGTGGGACCCTGGGCGTCGAGCCCGATCAGTTGACGACCATGGCGGCGAGCTGGCGTCGGGAGGCCGGCGAGGTCGGCGCGCTGAGCTGGACGGCTTCGAGCGAAGCGACCGGTGACGGCAGCGATGTGCTCGCCGCCGTGCGGAGGCTGTCCGGCCCGGCATCGCAGGCGATGGACTCGATCGCAACCCGGTACACCACGCTGGCCGACCTCGTCGACAGGTTCTCCGCCGACATCCAGGCCAAGGATGTCGAGACCGCTGATGAAATCGGGAAGCTCGGGACCCGCTGATGCGACCGACGATCCCTCAACTCGACACCTGGAATCTCGAGGGGCTGCACCGCACCGCCGAAGCCGCCCGCACCAATGCCGACATCTTGTCCACCTCGGTCGACGACTGCTCTCGCGCAGTCTCGGCGGCAGGCAGCTGGCACGGACACACCAAGGACGCGGCCTCGCGACGCATCGATGAGGAAGTCGATCACGGGCACGAGGTGCGCACCGTGCTGCTGCGGGTCGCCGACGATGCCGAGGATGCCTATCTGGGCCTGAAACACTCCAAAACCTATGTGCTGGAACAGAGGAACCTCGCGGTCGCGCAAGGTTTCGCGGTTGCCCCCGACGGACGGGTGACCCATCTCGATCCGGAGAAGGAAGGCGACGCGGGGGTTTTCCAGCTCAACCTCGCCAGTGGATTGGACGAGATCGAACGTCTCGACAATCTGTTCGGCGTGCGTCTGCGCGAGTCCGTGGGCGACCTCGGCGCGATGCGTGACGGTCAACCCGATATCGCTCTCGCCGACGGGACGGTCCAGGATCCGGATGCTGTGGCGATCCGGTTGGCAGCGATGTCGCCGGATGAGCGGGCGGAATTCCTGGCCGGGTTGAGCCCCGACGCGCAACGCCAACTGGTAATCGCGGCGCCGGAGAAGCTGGGCAATCTGAACGGGGTGCCGTTCCTCATGCGGATCGACGCCAACGAGATCAATGTTCGCAACGCGCTGACGTCGGAAAAGGCGAAGCCGAACCGCGACGAGTCCCGGGTGAAGCAACTGGAAGCGATGCTGGCGCCGGTCCCGAATCCCGAAGGTGCGGGCACTCCCGACACCACCGCGGCGACGACCGGCGACAAGGCGACGGCGTACCTGGGCGTGGTCGACCGCAAGTTCGTCATGTTCAGCACCGAGGGCAACGGTCGCATGATCGAGATGCTCGGTGAGATGAAGGCGGGAGTGCCGGGGGTCGGCGTGTACGTGCCGGGCACCGGTACCGATCTCAACGGTTCGGGGTCGAATCACGTGGCCGCATGGAATCTCGCCGATCAGACGGGCGGCCCGATCTTGCTGTACATGGAAGGTGACTTCCCACAGAGCCTGACCAGCCTTTCCGACGGTGCGCCGAGCCCGAGATTCGCCGCGGACATGGCCCCTCGGCTCGTCGACTTCGGCCGCGAAATCGATCGGGAGGTAGCGGCATCCGCTCCCGGCACCCCGGTCTCCTATGTAGGACATTCCTACGGAGGTTCGATCGTCGGCTCGGCCGAGCAGTTGGGTCTGCGGGCCGACCGCATCCTGCACGCGTCGTCGGCGGGCACCGGCGTGTTCGACACCGGGTGGAACAACGCCAACCCGAACGTGCAACGGTTTTCGATGACGGCGCCAGGGGATCTGATCGGCGTGGTGCAGTCGTACCCCGAAGCCGGCCTCACCATCCCGGGCGCCTTCACGCTTCCCGGAAACCCCCACGCGTCCGACGAATTGGGCGGTGACCCCGACGAGGTACCCGGCGTGACGCGGCTCGACACCGGCTTCTACAGCGACACCTCCACACACCATCCCACCGAGGTCGTCTTCGGCACCGACGGGCACGGAAAGTACTGGGACGACCCGAGATCGACGGCGTTTCAGAACATCGTCGGCGTCATCGAGGGATCGACCGCGACGGCATACGTCGAACGAGGAATCGAAACACAGTACGTCGACGTCGGTGTGGGCGACAACGGCAACGGAGGCAAGGAAGGGTTCGACGCGGCGAAGGCGGCTGCCGCGGCTCGCCTCGCAGCAGCCCTAGGCAACCCCGACCTCGACCCGTACGCCGATCCCCGCATCACCGACAACCCCGATCCCGGCCGAACGATCGACATCACATGAAGAAGGCGATGATCACGGCCTGCATCCTGATGATCACCGCGGGCGTCACGGGGTGCGGTGGTCTCATCCACGAAGGCCCGACCAACCAGCGGATCAAGGACACAACGGGGCTGACGGTCGCCGAGGCGAGTCCGATTGTCGCGCACAATTTCGGACTCATCTGGCCGGAACCGGTGACGGTCGAACTCAGCGACGTGACCATGGGTTCCGGCTGCCGAACCGACCCCGACTCGCTGCGTTCCGAGGGCCCGCCTTGGCGGCCCCGCTACGAGTTGGAGGAGCTCGACCCCACTCCCGAGTTCATCGACCGCGCGCTGGCCAATCTCGAGGCGATGACTGCCCGGGGATTCACCCGCACCCCGAACAGGCGACCGGACAACGACCCGGCGAACCGGCATTACACCGACGCGAGCGGATACTCCGTCGCGTCGTCGCGACTCACCGATGTGGGGCCGACCGACCAGGTGCGGTTCGTGATGGCAGCGTCGGCACCTTGCGCGGCGCAGTAGAACGGACCTGTCGCGATGCCCACCCCGGGTGACTACGCTCTCGGGAGCGGCGACACCATGAACGAGGACCAGTTCTGTGGGAGGGACGAAGACGTGGCAGTTCGAGGTCGAGCGGCGAGGGTGGTCGGTCTCGTCGTGGCGGTGGGATCGGCTGTCGCGGGGTGTGGGGACGACGGGCAAGGGACAGCCGCTCCGCAGACGACGAGTGCGGTGAGTGTGGCGGCGAGTCCTACCCCGGTGGATGCCGAGACGACCGTGAGCTCGCGCAACGCGCTCCAACTGCGGACGACCGGATCCACAGATGAGCTGGGTTGTACTGTCGCCGTGGAGGTCCCGAACGGGTCTGTCCTGTTCAGACTCCTGAACCGCGTCAGCGCATCTTCGCCTCCCGCGCCGTGCCCGCAGGTGCGCGGGCTCACCGACAGCTTCGCTCGATACCTTCCCGAGAGCTAGTGGGTGACCCGTGCTTGTGAGCATCGACCCCGGCGAGTGGAGCCGACTGTTGGTTCAGGCCGAAGCCGGCCAGCTCTCGCTCGATCCCGAAATCGGCAAGGACCTGGACCGGGTATGTGACGACCACCTGGATCGACTGGAAGAGGTCTACGCCCAGGTCGACCAGGTCCGCAATATCTCCGGCTTCGGTTCGTTCGACTCGAGTAGGACGCTGGAGCGGAAATTCTCGCTGACCGCGTCAGGAGGAGAACGCCCGCTGGACGAGGTCATCGAGAAGCACATCGAGGCCGTCCAGACAGCGAAAGAGGTGGTCGCCAAAGCGATCGCGAACTTCGTCGCCCAGGACCAAGCGACCGGTGCCGAGATCTCCGCGACAGGAGAACACCTGTGACCTACGAGGACTACAAGAGCAAGGTGATCGCCGCACAGGAGCAGTGGAGCACCGAACGGGCCGAGATCTACAACCGGCAGACCGCGGGCAACTACGCCACGACCTTCGGCGGCGACATGCAACCACCGCACATCACCACCCCTGACAACTACGACAGCATGACGCTCGAGCAGATGCGGGCAGCGGTGGCGGCGATGAAACCGCGACTCGTCGATGACGCGGTCACCGCGTGGGCGAATATCGGCGATGCGCTGATGGGCACGTTCACCGGGTTCAACCAGCAGTTCGCGCGTACCGTCACCGGCGCCGACGGCCACAGTGGGTGGACAGGCGCGGCGGCTTCCGCCGCGGTCGCCGCCGTGAACAACTATGCACAGCAATCGATTCCGCTCTCTCGAGCGGCGACGGCGATCAGCCTTGCACTGACCGAGATGCGTACCGGAATCGAGCAGACCCAAGCGTTGATGCCCGGTCTCACCGAGCGCACCGATGTCGCCGGCAAGTCGCTGCCCGCCGACGGCGTGATGAAGGTCGACGACCACAATCGCGACGAAGCCACCCAGGAGGGCAGGCGGATTCTGCGTTCGGTGTACAGCCAGGTCGCCGGTCAGACCGACAACGGTGTCCCCTTCCTGCCGGCAGCACCGACCATCGCCGTCGGTCCTGGCAGCGATGCCGACACGAACGTGGTTGATACCCAAGCTGGTTCGACCACCAACGGCACCGAAACCGAAGACCCCGCAGCGGGAACGTCCGGTGCATCAGCGGTGTCCGAGGATTCCGGCACCGAACAGTCCTCCACCACACCGTCTTCGACTGAGGCCGGTACAACTACACTCCGAACAACAACCACCACAACGCAATCCACTACGACACCTACCGCCACTACATCGACCGGTCCCGCCATGGCGATTCCGAGCGCCGGCAGTCTCGGTGCGGCGACCCCGGGCACCGGAAGTCCTAGCGTGACGACTCCGGGCACCAGCAGTCCCGGCAGCGGCGGCGCAGTCGGCGGCAGCGGCCAGGGTGGGAGCGGCTCTCCTCGCGGCAGCGGCGGAGCCCCGACGAGCGCGGCCTCCGGCAAAGCCGTGCCGGGGGGCCAGTCCCCCGCCGCCACAGCGGCCGCAACCCGATCGGGCGCAACGTCCGGCGCCGGCGGCGCGGCGGGCATGGGCGTCCCCGGCGCCGCCCGCGGCAACTCCGACCAGGAACGAACCAGAGACGTCCCCGACTACCTGACCACCCAGGAAAACGGTGAGCTCTTACTCGGCACGAACGAGATCAGGACCGTACCCCCCGTGATCGGCGGAGACAACGACAGTGCACCGAACTGAGTTCACCGGAATCGAGTTCGAGATCCTGTGGTCCGGCTACGGCCGCGACCGCCTCCCCTACCCCCTCCAATACCGCACCGACATAGCCGAATTCGACGAACTGAAGCAACACCGAGAAGCGGCCGTGGAGGCACTGCTGCGCAAATACGACCCCGCGGTAGAGCGCGCCCTGTCCGTCCTGCTCGATCCCGAAGCCAGAGTCGAATCCAAAGGCTATGTGGGCCAGGACAGTGCGAACATCATTCGCTTCCACGGCGCGGTCCGCGGCGCAGTCGGCGCCACTCTGCAACAGGCGCCCGGCACCGCGGAGGACACCGGCGCCGACGTCACCCTCACCTATTGCACCGCCACCCAGGTCGCCGCCCTCACTGTCGCTGCCCTCCCCCGCACGAAACCGGGCAGTAAACCTCCGGTCGAGGTCCGCCGAGACCAACTGGCCGCCGAAGAAGACCACTTCGAATACCGAGCAGGCCGCCTCAGCTCCGCCGAGCAACTCAACCGCATCTTCCGCCGCCCCCGCCGAGCGTTCGGTGAAGTCTCGGCCCTCTCCGGCCCCGCCCTGGACTCCCGGCCCACCCCCGCCCGCACCTTCTGGTGGATGGACTACCCCGACGGCCGCTACTACGTGAAAACCGGCGACCCCGTCGTCGCCGAACCCCTCCCCACCGATCGCATGATCGCCGGCATCCACCGCATGCTCACCCGAGCCCAGCGCTACCACCAGGAATTCGGCACCGACGACTACCGCACCGGCTAGTCGGGCGGCGCTGGTGCAGCGAGTGCCTGCCTGTTCGCTGCAGATTCCGCGACGAAGAGACAGTGCTACCGCTACATCGGGGAGTCCTGTGCGGCTCTGCCTCGAGCGGATGCACTTCCACGAGCTGGCGAAAACCACCGACCCGAGCCGTTGGTAGGCCTCTGTCGGAGGGGTTGGCGTTCGACATCAGAGACAGAAATGCTCCGCACGAGCCCGTTCCGCGCGGAGCACTCGACGAGAGAAGTCAGGCGGGCACTGTCACCGGTTCGGGAGCTGTGACAGGGGTGCTCGTCTGGCGAGAGCGCACGGCACCGAGGCCGAGGAGAGCTACACCGCCTGCCGCCCAGGCGAGTAGGACCAGCAGCGGGGTGATGGCTCCCGCGCCGTCGAAGTAGGCGACCGAGCGCAGGAGAGAAGCGGCCGCGCCCGGAGGGAGCACCTGGCCGATGGCGCCCCAGGGCTGGGGCAGGAGCTCGGGGGCCGAGGTGGCCGCGGAGAACGGGTTGCCGATCAGGAGCATGGTGAGGGCGCCGATGCCGATGCCGGGGCGGCCGACGGCAGCGGCCAGGCCGACGATGACGGCGGCGACGGAGAAAGAGGCCAGGCCTGCGATGGCGGCCAGTTCGAGGTAGGAGCCGGGCAGGATCGACAGCCAGGTGTGGAAGATCAGGGTGCTCAGGAGCCCACCCGCGATGCCGAACGCGGCCAGACCGGCGAAGCGGGCGCCCAAGGCAGGGATCAGCAGGGTGAGCAGGACCCCCGCGGCCAGGCCGGACATGACAAGGGGCAGGACCATCGAGCCGAAGCCGGCGCCACGCTGGTCGTCGGGATCGATAGCGATCACGTCCTGAACGGGAGCGGCGGGAATTCCACTGAGCTGTTGCGCGACGGCGGTGAGCTGCTGGGCGACGGCAGGTGAGGCGGCAGAGGCGACCAAGACCTGCGGTGCGCCGTTGCCGGTGACGATGGCGCCGTAGATCTCGTTGTCGGCCATCGCGTTTCGCGCCTGCTCGACACCGGCGACGGTGGTGATCGCGAAGGCCTCGGGATCGCGTTGCCGCAGTTGCTCAGCGATCTGCGCGGAGGCAGGGCCCGCGACGGCGATCGGCAGATCGCGCGGGCCGACGTTGACGGCGGGCCAGGCGAAGGCGATCAGCATCAGGGCCTGGATCGCGGTGGCCGCGAGGCCGAGAGCTACTGCTCGGCGGGTGATCGTCATGCGATTTCTCCCTTAAAGCGAATGTTCGTTCTTTTTGGTATTTCTACCGTGACACCACCCCGCCTCGCTTGTCAAGAACGGATATTCGTTTTACTTTGAACCCATGCCCCGAGTCAGCGAAGAACACCTGGAACGCCGCAGACAGCAGATCCTCGACGCCGCGCAGCTGTGCTTCGCCCGGAAGGGCTTCCACGAGACCTCGATGCAGGATGTGTTCGCCGAGTCAGGGATGTCGGCGGGTGCGGTATATCGGTACTTCACCAGTAAGAACGAGATCATCGGCGCGCTCGTGAATCGCACGATGGGGCCGTTGCGCGAGCGACTCGCCGAGATCATTCGCAGCGAGAACCTGCCGCCCCCGGCCGAAGTCATCCGGCTGCTGACCACCGAGATCGTCAAGCGGAGCGGACCCGATGGGCCACTGCGCCTCACCCCGCAGGCGTGGGCGTTGGCCCTGGTCTCGCCCGAGGCGGCCGTCCCGGTGCGCACAGCCATCGCGGCGATGCGTGAGCTGTGGTTCGAGTACGCGGACCGGTTGTGCGAAACCGGTTGGCTGCCCCCCGGGACCGATTCCGACGTGATCGCCAAGACGATCATCGGGTTGCTCCCCGGGTTCATCCTGCAACACCTGCTGCTCGGCGACGTCGACCCGGACGATTTCGCTCGCGGTCTCGCGATCATGCTGCCGGGGCCGCCCCACCACCCCAGGTGAGCAAGACCACTGTTGCCACCGGCGCCCAACGGGTAGGTTCGGGTGCGGCACCGGAGGGGGGCCCCGAGCGCCGGACATCGCTGAATACCGATCCGACCAGGGAGTTTCCTGTGACATCTCACCGTCGAACCCTTCGATCGCGCGGCCTGGCCGCGCTGGCGACAGTCACCGTCGCGGCCGCGCTGCCTGCGGCCATGACGGGCACCGCGCAGGCCCGGATGATCGGCGGATTCGAGGTGGGTGGCGCGATCGAGGCCGAATACGACCAGGCGGGCGGCCCGGCGCTGGGCGAGCCCACCTCCCCGGAAGCCGACGCGGCGGGCGGTGGCAAGTATCAGACCTTCGCCAACAACGCGGCCATCTACTGGCACCCCGACACCAACGCCAACACCGTCGCGGGCCAGATCCGCGACAAGTTCGCCGCGACGGGCAACGAGTCGGGCAAGCTCGGCTACCCGACCACCCGCGAGCAGTCCACCCCGTCGGGCGGCGGTCGTTACAACCACTTCCAGAAGGGCTCGATCTACTGGTCCGTCGGCACCGGCGCGCATCAGATCAGCGGCCCGATCCTCGACAAGTGGGGCGCGCTGGGCTGGGAGTCGAGCCCACTGGGCTTCCCACTCACCGATGTCTCCGCGACCGGCAAGGGAGACGGCCAGTTCACCATGTTCCCGACCGGCGCCATCTACTGGACCTCGAAGACCGGCGCGCACGCGGTGTGGGGCAGCATCCAGGCCGACTGGATCCGCGCGGGCGCCGAGGGCGGCCGCTACGGCTACCCGACCAGCGACGAATACGACTACCAGGGCGGCAAGGCCCAGGATTTCCAGGGCGGCAAGATCACCTGGAAGCCGCAGCGCTGAGTACGGCGGTGGCGGCGCTGGTCGCCGCCACGGTGCCATGCGGTCGGCCACAAGGACTCGGTCAGGGCGCGAGCAGCCCCTGCCGGGATCGGCTCGCGCCGGACAGAGCCAGCAACAGCATCGTGGTGAGCGCCCCGTCGTCCAGCCCTTCGGCGGGGAAGGTGTAGCGCAGGATGATGTCGCCCAGTTTGCCGCGGGCGATCAGGGTGATCGAACCGAACTGGATCTCGTTGTTGCGTTCGGCAACTCGCTTGTGCAGCTGCGGTTTCAGCGGGCGGTCCCAGGCCAGAACGCTGGTCAGGGACAGCACGGTGAGGCCGGGGGCGAGGGTGACGGCGCGGATCGAGCACAGGGCACCGTCGTATTCGAAGCCCAGCGAGCCGTCCGCGTCGACGCGGACGTCGATGTCCTGCATCTGCAGGCAAGCGCCGGTGCGCGCCTGCAGGTCGATTTCGGGTGTGACCGTGGTGTCCATGTCGGCTCCGTCGTCACTCATTTGGCGCCACCGAAGCGGCGATCGCGCTTGGCGTATTCCAGGCACGCGTCCCACAGGTTACGCCGGTCGAAGTCGGGGAAAAGCGTGTCCTGGTAGACGAATTCGGCGTAGGCGGCCTGCCAGATCAGGAAGTTCGAGCTGCGGAACTCGCCGGAGGGGCGAAGGAACAGGTCGACGTCGGGCATATCGGGTTCGTCGAGGTACTTCGCGACGGTGGCCTCGTCGACCTTCTCCGGGTCGATCTCGCCGGCGGCCACCCGACGCGCGATTTCCCTTGCGGCGTCGGCGATTTCGGCGCGACCACCGTAGTTGACGCACATGGTCAGCGTCATCACGTCGTTGTCGCGGGTGAGCTCTTCGGCTACCTCGAGTTCCTTGATCACACTGCGCCACAGGCGCGGTCGGCGCCCGGCCCAGCGCACCCGCACACCCATCTCGTGCATCTCGTCTCGACGACGGCGGATCACGTCGCGGTTGAAGCCCATCAGGAAGCGCACCTCGTCGGGGCTGCGTCGCCAGTTCTCGGTGGAGAAGGCGTAGGCCGAGAGCCACTTGACGCCCATCTCGATGCAACCTTCGACGGAGTCCATGAGCACGGCCTCGCCGCGCTCGTGACCGGCGGTGCGCGGCAGGCCCCGCTCCTGGGCCCACCGACCGTTGCCGTCCATCACCAGGGCGACGTGGTTGGGCACGAGCTCCGGCGGGATCGCGGGCGGGCGCGCGCCGGAGGGATGCTGGGACGGCGGGCGCACGGTGCGGGTGCCGTCCTTGCTCGCGGGAGAAGAGTCACGACGCAGGATCACGGCGTCCATCCTGCCTGATCGGCACTTCGACCCCGGACGGTGGTGGGGACCACGCCGTCATCGCACACTTCTCGACTCGTCGGTCGATATCTCGACCTGATGCCGGATCAGTGTGCGGCTACCGCGTGGTCTACGCCCCGAGGCCACGAGCCGCGCTCACCCAGCGACAACGGAACGCGGCTCGACGCCGACGCCCGACCGCTCGATCAACGGCAGCGTGCGCAACTGACGTTCCAGATGCCACTGCAGGTGGGCGGCGACGAGACCGCTGGCCTGACGGCGGACATTGTCGGGGACGCTGTCGATGTAGGCCCACTCCCCCTTCAGCAGGGCGAGGAGCAGATCGAGTACTCCGGTGAGAGGCGTACTCGCGCCCGGCGGGCGACAGTGCACACAGACCGCGCCGCCCGCTGCCACATGGAAGGCGCGGTGCGGGCCGGGGGTGGCGCAGCGCGCGCATTCGTCGAGGGCGGGCGCCCACCCGGCGAAACCCATGGCGCGCAACAGGTATGCGTCGAGGATCAGTTCGTGGGGGCGCTGCTTGGCGGCGATGGCGCGCAGCGCGCCCGCGGTGAGGACGTGCAGTTTCGGGGCGGGCGCGCGTTCTTCGCCCGCGAGGCGTTCAGCGGTTTCGAGGATCGCGCACGCGGTGGTGTAGCGGCCGTAGTCGTCGATGATGTCGGCGGCGAACGCCTCGACGGTGATGACCTGGGTGACGATGTCGAGCGTGCGGCCCGGGTGCAACTGCACGTCGATGTAGGAGAACGGCTCGAGCCGCGCACCGAACTTCGACTTGGTGCGCCGCACCCCTTTCGCCACCGCCCGGACGAGCCCGTGTTGCCTGGTCAGGAGCGTGACGATGCGATCGGCCTCGCCCAGCTTGTGCTGGCGGACCACCACCGCCTCATCCCGATACAACCGCACGCGCCCAGTCTTGCACGCGGGCCCGACACTGCTGCCACGGACACGGATCAGGTCCGCAGCAGGCCGGCGATGAGCAGCAGCAGCGATTGCTGCGTTTCGGCGCGGGCGCGGTCGGGATCGGCGGCGTGGGCGACGATGAGTGAGGCTTCGGTGATGGCGCTGAGCAACAGCTGCGCGAGCACCGCGACGGGGGCGACCGGGATCAGGCCGGCGTCGGTGGCACGTTGCAGTTCGGCGGTGATGAGGCCGAGGCCGTGGCGGGCTTCGAATTCGCGGAAGGCGGGCCAGCCCAGCACCGTGGGGGCGTCCATCAGCACGATGCGCACCATCTCCGGGCGGCCACAGAGTTCGAGGAAACAGGTCAGGCCCGCGGTCATGCCACCGAGGACGTCGGCGCGGTCGACAGCGGCGACGGCGCTCGCGATCTCCGCGGTGGCTTCGGTCTCGACCTGTTCCAGGACAGCGAGGAACAGTCCACGCTTGTCGCCGTAGTGGTGGTGCAGGGCGCCACGGGTGACACCGGCGGCGGCTACCAGCTGCTCGGCCGACGTACCGGCGAAGCCGCGCTCGGCGAACAGGCTGCGGCCTGCCCGCTCGAGCGCGGCTCGGGTGGTGCGGGAACGATCCTCCTGACTACGGCGCTGCATGCAGCCGAGTGAACTCCACGATCAGTTCGGTGAGCAACTCCGGCCGGTCCTCGGGGACGAACGTGTAGGAATCATCGACCGTGCGCAGGCTCGCCCGCGGCAGGTCGGCGACCAGTCGTTGCGCCAGCGCCATCGGGAACAACTTGTCCTCGGTCGCCCAGACAACCAGCACCGGCACTTCGACCGTGGGGAACCGTTCGGCGGCGGCGATGGTGAATCGGTTGTCCACGCCGGCGGCGAAACGGCGTAGATCGTCGCGGATGGCGGCGCTGCGCCGAGCCGGCCCCAGATAGGACTGCGCGATGTCTTGTGGCAGTTCGTGTTTGGTGACCCAGCCGAAGCCAAAGGGCATGCGCTGCACGAACTTCCAGCGCATCGGTGCCAGCAGCGGGCGGATGGCGCCTGCGATTTTCGCCACCTTCAGCAGATTCGCGAAAAGCCGGGGCGGGAACACTTCGTAGCAGTCCACGGCGGCCAGCACTACGCGCCCTATGCGTTCCGGTCGAC
Source organism: Nocardia sp. NPDC058633 (assembly GCF_042717045.1). Classification (NCBI taxonomy): domain Bacteria; kingdom Bacillati; phylum Actinomycetota; class Actinomycetes; order Mycobacteriales; family Nocardiaceae; genus Nocardia; species Nocardia sp. NPDC058633. The sequence continues at coordinate 35,064 of NZ_JBHXRA010000010.1, read as the reverse complement.
GCGTCATCAGGATCTGGGTGAGCGCACCGCCGGTGTCGTTGGCGACGAGGGTGACATCGGTGAGGTCGAGCGCCTCGAGGAATTCGGCGATCAGGTCCGCGATGCCGACGGGACCGAGATCGGCGTCGGGCATCGGGAGGGTGTGGGATCCCAGTGGCCAGTCGGGTGCGAGGCAGCGGTGTCCGGCGGCGACGAGGCCGGGCACCACCCCGCGCCAGATGTCGGCGTTGACGAGCAGTCCGTGGACGAAGACGACCGGCGAGCCGGTGCCGGTGTCGTGATAGCGGATGCGGCCGGACGACAGGGCGATCTCGTGCGCCGGGCCGAGTGCTGAGCTGATTCCCATGGGGTCCTCCCCTGGTCGAATGCTGGGCACACCCACCTTTACATACATACTGCATGTATGTCTATACCCACCCTAGGGGATGTGGACGGGTGACCAGCTTCGGGTTACGGTCGAGCCAGTCACCTGCAGAGACGGAGCTTTCATGTCCGCGCCCGACCACGTCGCGCCGCAATCCTCAGCCGACCTCGGCCTCGCCGAATTGTCCGCGGCCGTCGCCGAGGGCACCGTGTCCTCGGTCGCGATCGTCGCCGACGCGCTCGACCGGATCGAGGCGTCGCAGCCGACGCTCAACGCGTTTCGGGTCGTGCGGCGCGAGGCAGCGCTGCGGGAGGCTGCCGAGGCCGATGCGCGGTTGGCCGCGGGTGTACGGCTGCCGCTGCTCGGGGTGCCGATCGCGGTGAAGGACGACACCGATATCAGCGGTGAGATCACCGCGTTCGGATGTGGCGGGCAGTTCGCGCCGAAAACCGACGACGCCGAATCGGTGCGCCGATTGCGCGCGGCGGGTGCGGTGATCGTGGGCAAGACCAATACCTGCGAGCTGGGACAGTTGCCCTTCACCAGTGGCGATGCGTTCGGATACACCCGCAATCCGTGGGATCGCACGCGCACGCCCGGCGGGTCGTCGGGTGGGTCGGCGGCGGCGGTGGCGGCCGGATTGGTTCCCGCCGCACTGGGCTCCGACGGTGCGGGGTCGGTGCGTATTCCGGCCGCGTGGACCAACCTGGTCGGGATCAAGCCGCAGCGTGGGCGCATCTCCACCTGGCCGCTGGCGGAGGCGTTCAACGGACTCACCGTGAACGGGCCGCTCGCGCGCACCGTGCGCGACGCGGCGATGCTGCTCGATATCGCCGCCGGACCGCACGACGGCGACCGGCACACACCCGCGCCGATCGATGCGAGCGCCGCCGTCGGGCGCGATCCCGGCAAGCTCAGGATCGCTCTCTCCCTGAACATTCCGTACACCGCGACCAAGACGGCCCTCGATCCACAGGTCGCGGCGGCGGTGCACGCGCTGGCCGCCACCCTGCGCGCGCTCGGCCACACCGTCACGGTGACGAACCTGCACTACGGGTTGATGATCGGCGCGTCCTTCCTGCCGCGCTCGCTGGCGGGGATCAGCCGGGTGCACCGGGATATGCCCGAGGCCGTGGTCGACCCGCGAACCACCGCCAACGCGCGCATCGGCCGAGTGCTCAGCGGACCCGCGCTCGCCGCGGCACGGCTCGCTGAACCGTTGCTGCACCAGCGAATCGGATCTTTCTTCGACGACTACGACCTGGTGCTGGCGCCGACCACAGCGACCCCTGCCCCACAGGTGGAACAGATCGACGGCATCGGCGTCGGTGCGACCAACAGCCTGATCACCGCCGCGTGCCCCTACACCTGGCCGTGGAATGTCCTCGGCTGGCCGAGCGTGAACGTACCGGCGGGCTTCACCGAATCCGGGCTACCGATCGGCGCCCAGCTGATGGGTATCGCCGACAGTGAGCCGCTACTGATCTCGGTTGCGGCCCAGCTGGAATCGGAGCTGCAGTGGGCACGTCACCGCCCGGTGCCGTGGTGGTGATCCGCCCAGACGCCTTCGTCTATCGGTAGGTCGGACCCCCGCGAACGAAGATCGGCCCGAAATCTCACCGACCCGGTTCGGTCCACCCTTCGAGGTCGCTCTTCGTCCCCGGCGGACAACCGTCCTGGCCGGTTTGCCGAGGAAACATCATCAGACAGCGTTGCGGGCCCGCGCCGCCGACCGCGGTGGTGACCAGCACCGCGATCGACGAGCCGTCGGCGACCCGGCTGGTCGAGAAGCCGAGAGTGCCGGTGACACCGCGATAGTCGGACTCGCGCAATTGGACCGCGATGGCGGTCCGGTTCGGGGGGAGGTCGGTGAGAACACCGCGGCTGCTGCGCACAGCTTGAAGGAACAGCCCGCTCACATCGAAGGCCAGACCCGTGCGGTCGCCTGCCCAGGTGGGCCGATAGTCGGTGAGGTCGGGATAGCCACGGAGATCTTCGATCAAACCGGCCAGTTCGGTGCACAGCTGCTCGTGTTCGAACGGCACCGGCTGGTCGCCGAGCCTGCCTGTGCCGCTCACACAATCGGCGCCGCCGAGCATGACCGGCGATGCCTTCGACACGTAGCGCACCGTGAGGTTGGCGGGCAGCGCGGCGGTGGCTTTCGGATCGGTGATCAGCCTTGTCACCGCGTCGTTGCCGAGAATCGCCGGGCCCGCGCCGCTGATACAGCCGCGACTCACCGCCTTGGCGAAGGTCGGGAAGTCGTCGTTGCGGCCCGCGAAGAACAGCAGCGTGCGGCGGTCGAAGCCTGCGGTCTCACACGGTGCGGGAAAACGATAGAGCTGCTGCTGTTCTCGCCAGCTCATACTCTCCTGCGCCACACCACGATCGGTGAGCTCTTTCTGCAGATCCGCGACCAGGGTGGTCACATACAGGTCACCTTCGACTTCGGGATGGTAGACCGCCACCTTGTTGTAGCGCGGTGCCCCACTGCGGTCGCGAGCGCCCTGCACGTAATCGGCGATCAGCCGAGCCTGCACCGAATTACTCGGTGCCGCTTGGAAATACAGCGGCGATGCCTGATCGAGCCCGTCGGCGGACAGTGTCGTCGCCACCGCCGGGACGCCGAGCTCACCGAGACGGGAGATGGCCCTGCGGGTTTCGTCGTTGCTGCGATCGATCCCGACGACACCGAGCACGCTCGGGTCGTCGGCCACCAGCTCGCGCAGCGGATTGTCGACCACCCAGCCGGCATGGCGCATATCGGAGCCGCCATTGGCGACAATGATGCGCAGCAACGGTTCCGACGAATCGGAGGCCAGCAACGCGCGACGCTGCTGCACCGCGAGCCCGGCCAGTTCCTCGACCTGAGCGTGGGGATAGCGCACATTGGTGTCGACGTAACTCAGACCGGCGAAATACACCAGTGAGACCAGTGGCCGGTTCGGGTTGTCTTGCCTGGCTTCAGCAGCGGCGGCGTTGAGCCGGAACACTTCTCGCTGCATCGCCGACAACTCGGCGTCATCGGCGAAAGTCTGGCGGGCGTTGTCGCTGTAGCCGATACACTCGCCGTCTCGCAGACTCACCGAAACGCCGCCGGTCCACGGCCAGTGCGAACACGACGCGCCCCGCAGCGGCGGGAAGTAGACCAGCGTCGCGGCGACGGCGAGCACGATCGGGATCAGCACGCACAACCCGACGACCCAGCTACGCGCTGCCATCGGTGGCGCGGGCGGCAGTGCGAGACCACGGAATCGGGCATCGTTGACCCGCGGCGTGGAATCGGGCGGCAGGATCGCGCGCAACGGCAGAAACCAGGCGTCGGCCTGCCGGTGCGTGCGCCGGTTGTCGATCTCACGCACCCACTCCTGTAGCGGATCGGGCGGTTGCGGGGTCGGCGCGTCGGCGAGGCTCTCCAGGGTGCGCAGCGGGCGCAGATCGCTGATGTGGGAGAGCTCGCCGACCTCCCGGCTCGGTCCTTCGACACGCAGGGCCACGACCACCAGCGGGTCGAAAAGACCGGTCTCGTTCCGTATTTCGTTGATCCAGGTGAGGATGCGCGCGCCGTCGCTGCCCTCGGCGAGACCACCGAGCAACGCCACCGGATAGGCGGTGCGACGCCAGCTCGACGGGCGCCAGATCCGGCGCCGGTAGGCGTCACGCAGATCCTCCAGAAACGCGTGGATGAGCAGCTTGGCGACCTGCTCCTCGTTCTCGTCCACCCGATGCGAGGCCGTGAGCCGCGACGCGAAACCCAGGAAGCTGCCCGACAATTCGGGTGCGAGGTAGCGCTGATGCAGGAACCACCGCGTCACCTTGGACATGCCGGGAATACGCCCCGACACCCACAGCCACAACCGCAGCACCGGCCACAGCGCCAAGACACCGAAGACCACCCGCGAAATCGTGTCGCCCGCAACGCCTTCGGCGGTTTCGGAGCGGCTGGTCGGCGAACCGCTGCGCAACAGCTTGGGCAGTCGACGGCGCAACTCGTCGGGCGCCTCGGACTCGTCGGAGGTCACCCGCTGACGGGTCAGCCAGTCGGCAGTACGGTAGCGCGGGAACTTGATCGCGCCCATCGCGGTGTCGTCGGCGGCGAAACCGGCCACCAACTGCTGGACGATCGGCAGGCAGTGACCGGGGATCTCCTGATCATCGGCGTGCGGGCCCGCGTCGATCGCGTTGAGGTCGGGAGTGAGCAGAGTGCGCGGCAGGTCGGGCGCGCGCAGGTCGATCTTGGCGCGCGGTGTCGCCCGTCTGCCGCCGGATTCGCTGAGCCAGCTGTAGATTTCGGCGACCAGCGCCGTATGCCCGGAGACCCCGACCACTTCGACGATCGGACGTGGCAGCGCGTGCCGCCCGTGCACCAGGGTGCGCAGCACGCGCGGGCGGGCGTCGGGAATCTCCAGCGCCCGCAACAGCTCCAGCAGCTTGCCCACATCATTGGTATCGGGCACTTCCACGGCCTCCCCCGGACGATCAGCGAACCCGCCGAACGAACCGGCGTGTTCGCCGAACGATACCCCGAACCGCCGACACTCAACCGGTCAAAAGCCCAGCTTCCCCAGCTGTTTCGGGTCGCGCTGCCAATCCTTGGCGACCTTCACGTGCAGGTTCAGATAGATGCGCGTGCCGAGAATATGCTCGATCTGCTTGCGGGCGTTGGTACCGACCTCCTTGAGGCGGGCGCCGTTCTTGCCGATGATGATCGCCTTCTGGCTCGGCCGCTCGACGTAGAGCAGGGCATGCACTTCCAGCATGTCCTCGTTCGCCTCGTAGGGCTCGATGTCGTCGATGACCACGGCCAGCGAGTGCGGCAGTTCATCGCGCACGCCCTCGAGCGCGGCCTCGCGGATCAGCTCGGCCATGAGGGTTTCCTCGGGCTCGTCGGTGATCTCGCCGTCGGGGTAGAACGCCGGGCCTTCGGGCATCAGCGAGGCGATCACGTCGACGAGCACCTCGACCTGCTCGCCCTTCACCGCGGACACCGGGACCACCTCGGATTCGGGTCCGAGCAGCTTCACCAGTGCCATCAGTTGGTGGGCGATCTCGTCGCGGCCCACCTTGTCGATCTTGGTGACCACGCCGAGGATCTTGGTCTTGGGCGCCATCATCTTGATCTGCTCGACGATCCAGCGGTCGCCGGGGCCGATCTTCTCGTCGGCCGGGATGCACAGTGCGATCAGGTCGACCTCGGAATAGGTGTCGCGGACCAGATCGTTGAGTCGCTGTCCGAGCAGGGTGCGCGGGCGGTGCAGGCCGGGGGTGTCGACCAGGATCAGCTGGGCGTCCTCGCGGTGCACGATGCCCCGGATGGTGTGGCGGGTGGTCTGCGGGCGCGAGGAGGTGATCGCGATCTTGGTGCCGACCAGAGCGTTGGTCAGCGTCGATTTGCCGGTGTTGGGGCGGCCGACGAAACAGACGAAGCCGGAGTGGAACACCTTGGCGGAATCAGCCACCGCGCACCTCACTCAGCACCGCGCCGGTGCGATCGGTGCGAACGATCGAGGCCGAGGGCGATACCTCACGCACCGCGTCGATACCCGCGTCGGCGGCATCACCGGCGACGACGACCGCCGCTTCGAAACCCTGCGCACCACTCGAGATCGCGGCGGCCACAGCGGCTTGCAACGCGGTCAGGCGCAGGGCGGTCAGCGTCACCTCGCCCGCGGCGTAGGTGCGGCCGTCGGTGTCGCGCACCGCGGCGCCGCTCGCACCGCCGGTTCGGCCCAGCGCGCCACGCGCCAGCACCAGTAGCTTGTTGTCCTCGGCGTCCAGTTCACTCATGGTCTTCTCCGTTGTCGTCGGGCACGCGCACCTGGTCGGTGTCGGCGGTTGCCTCGTCGGTCGTGCCCTTACGGGACTTGTCGGTCTTCTTCTCCGCCTTGTCGGCTTTGTCGGCGGCGCGACGTACCAGCACGGTGTTGACCCGCATCCGCCCGCGCGCGTCGGCGCCGCCCTCGCCGCGCAGCACCAACCCGTAGACAGTCACCTTGGAGCCGGGCAGCGGGACGCGGCCCAGCTCGTGCGCGAGCAGCCCGCCCACCGTGTCGACGTCGTCGTCCTCGATGTCGAGGCCGTACAGCTCCCCCAGGTCTTCCACCGACACCCGCGACGAGACGCGGTAGCGGCCGTCGCCGAGGTCTTCGACGGGCGGGGTTTCGTCGGTGTCGTATTCGTCGGCGATCTCGCCGACGATCTCCTCGAGCACATCCTCGATGGTCACCAGCCCCGCGATGCCGCCGTATTCGTCGATCAGCAGCGCCATGTGGTTGCGGCGGCGCTGCATCTCGTCGAGCAGTGCGTCGAGTGGTTTGGAATCGGGGACGAAGGTCGCCGGTCGCATGACATCGCGCACCGAGACCTTGCGGGCGCGATCGGCGTAGGGCACAAGATCTTTCAGGTAGACCACGCCGCGTACGTCGTCGACGTTCTCGCCGATCACCGGGATCCGGGAATGGCCGGAACGCACGGCCAGCGACATCGCCTGGGCGGCGGTCTTGTCGTCCTCGATCCACACCATCTCGGTGCGCGGCACCATCACCGCGCGGGCCGGGGTGTCGCCGAGTTCGAAGACCGACTGGATCATCCGGCGTTCGTCGTCGGCCACCACGCCGCGCTCGCGGGCCATGTCGACCACCTCGCGCAGCTCGATCTCGGAAGCGAAGGGGCCGTTGCGAAATCCCTTACCGGGGGTGATCGCGTTGCCGAGCAGGATCAGCAGGCGGCTGACCGGGCTGAGCACCGCGCCGATGATCTGCAGCGGTACCGCGGCGGCGAGCGCGATCGAGTAGGCGTGCTGGCGGCCGAGAGTTCGCGGGCCGACGCCGATGACGACGTAGGAGACCACGACCATCAGCGCGGCGGTGACCAGCAGCGCCGTGCTCTCGTTCCACAGTTCCAAGGTCGCCGCGGCCAGCAGCACCGTGGCGGTGATCTCACACAGAATGCGCAGCAGGACAACAAGGTTCACATAGCGAGGACGGTCGTCGACGATCTTGCGCAAGCGGGCAGCGCCCGAACGATCCTCGCGGACCATGTCGTCGAGCCTGGCCCGCGACACCGTGTTCAGCGCCGAGTCGACGCCCGCGAACACCCCGCCGATGCCGATCAACAGGATCGCCAGCGGGATCAGGGTCAGTGCGGTCACGCGGGGCCTTCACCGGGCGCGGTGAACCCTGCCTTGCCGAGTAGTCGGTCGTCCCGCTCGGCCAACTCCGCGCGACGCTGTTCCTCGCGCAGGCTCACGTACCACTCCTCGAGCAACTGACCCTGCAGCGCGAACATCTCCTTCTCCTCCTCCGGCTCGGCATGGTCGTAGCCGAGCAGGTGGAGCACGCCGTGCACGGTGAGCAGGGCCAACTCGTGGTCGAGCGAATGGTCGGCTTTCTGCGCCTGACCCATCGCGAACTCCGGGCACAGCACGATGTCGCCGAGCATCGACGGGCCGGGCTCCGGGCTGTCGGGACGACCGCCGGGCTCGAGCTCGTCCATCGGGAACGACATCACGTCGGTGGGGCCGGGTAGGTCCATCCAGCGCACGTGCAGGTCGGCCATCGTGTCGAGATCGACGAGCACCATCGACAGTTCGGCGGCCGGATGCACATCCATCCGGGCGATCACGAAACGTGCGACGCTGACCAGGTCTTCTTCGGGAATGTCCATACCCGATTCGTTGGCGATCTCGATGCTCACCTGTTCAGGGTACGGTCTGGCCCCGATGCCGCCGGGAGCGGCATCGGTCCAGCGTGATCGTGTCCGGCCCCGATCGTCGGCCCTGCCGATCATGGGCGCTGCGCAGGTTACCTCCGGTCGCTGCGACCGGCGGCCCGACGCTGCGCGCGGTTGCCCGGGTAGTGCGGACCGGGCACCGCGCGGGTCTCGGATTCGAAGCGGTCGTAGGCATCGACGATGTCGGAGACCAACCGGTGCCTGACGACGTCGGCGCTGGTGAGCTCCGAGAAGTGGATGTCGTCGATATCGGTGAGGATCTCCGCGGCCGCCCGCAGACCCGAGCGCTGACCGTTGGGCAGGTCGACCTGCGAGATGTCACCGGTGACCACCATCCGCGAGCCGAAGCCCAGGCGGGTGAGGAACATCTTCATCTGCTCGGCCGTGGTGTTCTGCGCCTCGTCGAGAATGATGAACGAATCGTTGAGGCTGCGACCACGCATGTACGCCAGCGGCGCGACCTCGATGACACCCGACGCCATCAGCTTGGGGATGGCTTCGGGGTCCATCATGTCGTGCAGGGCGTCGTAGAGCGGGCGCAGGTACGGGTCGATCTTGTCGTTGAGGGTGCCGGGCAGGAACCCGAGCCGCTCGCCGGCCTCGACCGCGGGCCTGGTCAGGATGATGCGAGTGACCTGCTTGGACTGCAGGGCCTGCACCGCCTTGGCCATGGCCAGGTAGGTCTTGCCGGTACCGGCGGGACCGATGCCGAACACGATGGTGTTGTCGTCGATCGCGTCGACATAGCGCTTCTGGTTCAGCGTCTTGGGGCGGATGATCTTGCCGCGCCGCGACAGGATGTCCAGGCTCAGCACCTCGGCGGGCGATTCGGACACGCCCTCGTCGGTGAGCATCGAGATGGTGTGACGGACCGCCTCGGGAGTGATCACCCGATTGCGGCCGGTGAGCGCCACGAGCTGCTCGATGACCCGCTCGGCCAGCGCCACGTCGCCGGCTTTACCGGTGATGGTGACGGTGTTGCCGCGCACGTGGATGTCGGCCGGGAGCAATTGCTCCAGCTGACGCAGGTTCTGGTCGGCGGAGCCGAGAAAACCGAAAACCGACTCGGGGGCGAGTTCGATGCTGGAACGCACGGTCCGCGCCGCGGGACCAGCACTGTTACCGCCTGCGCCGATGTTCGATACGGGGTTGGTGGGGTTGCCGATCTCGCCTGAGTTCTTCAAAAGTGGCTACAGCCTGCTTCCGGTTTCGACCTGGTGTTCGATGAGATCAGTTTACCGCCGAGCACCGACACCGCACAGCGGTTAAAAATTCGCCCGTGGTATGCCGTTCGCGACCCCGGGGGAATACCCGATCCCAGGCGGTCCACTCCTGCTCACCAGCGTGCGGTCAACGCCCCCAGCGCGCCGAGCGCGACAGCGGCCGCGGTGGAGGTCCGAAGGACGGTCGGCCCGAGGAGCACGATGTCGGCACCTGCCTCGCCCAGCGCGGCCAGTTCGGCGTCGTCGAGACCACCTTCGGGGCCGACGATCAGGACCACTTCGCTCGCTTCGGCCAGCGGCAGTTCGGTGAACTTGCCCGCGCCGGATTCGTGCAGGGCGGCGACGATCGCGCCGTCCGCCTTGGCTTTTCGCACCAGCTCCACCAGATCGCGGGTGCGGTGCAGCCCGGCGATGTCGGGGATGTAGGCGCGACGGGACTGGCGGGCCGCGGACTTGGCCGCCGCGCGCCACTTCTCGATCCCCTTGGCGGCCTTGGCGTCCCAGTTCGCGACGCAACGCGATGCCTGCCAGGGGACGATCAGGTCGGCGCCCGCCTCGGTCATCAACTCGACGGCCAGCTCGGAGCGATCCGACTTCGGCAAAGCCTGCACCACGGTCACCTGTGGGGTGGGTGGTGCGGCCGTGCGGCGGTCGCGGACCGCCAGCTCCAGGCGATCCTTCTGGGCCGCAACGACTTCCGAGTCGGCGAGGACACCGTGCCCATCGGACAGGGTGATCGGCTCGCCGACCTTGATCCGGCGTACGGTCGCGGCATGGCGACCCTCCGGACCGTCCAGCACCGCGACGGCGCCCGGCTCGGGTACCTCGTCGAGATAGAAGACCGTCGCGGCCACGGACTCAGCGTCCGCTGAACGACGCGCGCAACCGGGCGAACAGGCCGCTGTTGTGCTCGGACTGGGTCGACATCACCTCGGCGCGATCCCTGTCACGCATGCCCTTGAACTTGCGCAGCAGATCGGTCTGCTTGCCGTCGAGCTTGCTCGGAACGACGATGTCGAGGTGAGCGAGCAGGTCGCCGCGCGCTCCCGATCGCAGCCGTGGCATGCCGTGCGCGCGCAACTGGATGACCTCGCCGGGCTGGGTGCCCGCCGCGATGGTGAGTTCGGTGGGGCCGTCGAGGATGGTGTCGACGACCACGGTGGTGCCCAGGATCGCGTCGACCATCGGCACTCGAACGGTGCAGTGCAGGTCGTCGCCGTCGCGGACGAAGGTGTCGTGGGGCTGCTCGACGACCTCGACGTAGAGGTCACCGGCGTGGCCGCCACCGGGGCCGACCTCGCCCTGCGCGGCCAGGCGAACCCGCATGCCGCTGGCGACACCGGCCGGGATGGGCGCGGCGATCTCGCGACGAGCGCGCACGCGGCCGTCGCCGCCGCATTTGTTGCAGGGGTCGGGGATGGTCTCGCCCGCGCCACGACAGGTGGGGCAGGGCCGCGAGGTGAGCACCTGGCCGAGGAACGAGCGCTGTACCGACTGCACCTCGCCCGCGCCGTCGCACGTCTCGCAGCGGACCGGTTTGGAGTTGCCGTTGGTGCCCGAGCCCACGCAGACATCGCACAGGATCGCGGTGTCGACGGTCAGATGCTTGGTGACTCCGACCGCGCATTCGGCCAGGCTCAGCCGAGTGCGGATCAGCGAGTCGGCGCCGGGCTGCACGCGGCCACGCGGCTTGCGCTGACCACCACCGCCCTGGCCACCCATCCCCCCGAAGAAGGCCTCGAAGACATCGCCGAGGCCACCGAAGCCCGCGCCGTTGAATCCTGCTCCGCCGCCGCCGTTTTCGAGCGGGTCACCACCGAGGTCGACGATCCGGCGCTTCTCGGGGTCGGTCAGCACCTCGTAGGCGGTGGAGACTTCCTTGAAGCGGGCCTGTGCGCCCTCGTCCGGGTTCACATCGGGGTGCAGTTCGCGGGCGAGCTTGCGGTAAGCGCGCTTGAGCTCCTGGTCGGTGGCGTTCTTGCCGACGCCGAGCAGTCCGTAGTAATCCCGTGCCACGTGAGTTCTCTAGTCCTTGGTCGGTGTGGGCCGGCCGAGCGCCGGGCGCATCCTTTAGTCGAATCCACTCAACTTTACCGGCCGAAGTATCGACCTTAACAGTCCGGTTGCCATCGCTTCCGAGCTGGCTTCACCTTTCGGCGAGCACCTCGCCGATGTAGCGGGCGACGGTCGCCACCGACGCCATGGTGCCTGGGTAGTCCATCCGGGTGGGGCCGAGCACACCCATACCGCCGAGGACGGCACCGGCCGCGCCGTAGCCGGTGGAGACGACGGAGGTGCCGCGCATCTGCTCGACCTGGGTCTCCTCGCCGATCTGCACCATCACTTGACCCGGCCGCTGCGCGGCGGCGAGCAGTTTGAGCACGATGACCTGTTCTTCCAGGGCCTCCAGCACAGTCCGCAGGGAGCCGGGGAAGCCGAAATCGGCGACGTTGCGGGTGAGATTGGCGGTGCCGCCCAGGACCAGACGTTCTTCGGGATGCTCGACCAGCGTCTCCACCAGCACCGTGGAAACCCGCACCAGCACGTCGCGGATCGCGGCGGGCGCGCGTTCCGGCACGCCGGCCACCGACGCGCTGGCCACCGACAGCAGCTTGCCGTCCATCGCGCCACCGAGCAGGCCGCGCACGGCGGCGAGGTCTTCGTCGGAGATCACCGCGCCCAGGTCGACGATGCGCTGGTCGACGCGGCCGGTATCGGTGATCACGACCAGCAGCAAACGGGCCGGGTTGAGGGCGACGACCTCGATGTGGCGCACGATCGATGCCGACACGGTGGGGTACTGCACGACCGCGACCTGGCGGGTGAGCTGGGCCAGCAAGCGCACCCCACGGCGTAGGACGTCGTCGAGGTCGACCCCGGATTCGAGGAATTCCATGATCGCGCGGCGTTCGGCGCCGGAGAGCGGTTTCACCTCGGCGATCCGGTCGACGAACTCGCGATAGCCCTTGTCGGTGGGGATACGGCCCGAACTCGTGTGCGGCTGGGTGATGTAGCCCTCGGCCTCGAGCACCGCCATGTCGTTGCGGACAGTGGCGCTGGAGACGCCGAGATTGTGCTTCTCCACGAGGGACTTGGAACCGATCGGTTCCTTGGTGGCGACGTAATCTGCGACGATCGCTCGCAGGACCTCGAAACGTCGATCTTCGGTGCTCGACACCATCGACCCACCTTCCTCGCTCGTGCCTGGGTACCTCATGCCTACCGTGCTGTGTTCGCACAGGGTCGCACGCCGACGCTCGCAGCGTCGTGTTGTCCAGTCTAATTGTCTCGATCCCGATCATCGGATGGCGCGGTTGGGGCGGCATCGAACCGCCGTGCGGGGATATCCGGCTTCGGGGGCGGTGTTCGGCCCGCCGACTCGATTTTCCCGGCGGGAAGTTATCCACAGGCCCGAGTTGTCCACAGGTGGCATTTCGGGGGTTGTCGGGCTCGGGGAGCGGGCGTAGGTTCGGATCCGAATCAGGGGGATCACCAGCAATTTTCGTCTATCGACCGTCGTGTGTGGGGAGGAAACTGTGGTGCGTCCGAGTGGGGTCGACGAAGTGTGGAGTATCGGGTCCGGGTCCGTCGAGGTGCGGCCGACGGAGTTCGCCGCGATCGATCACGCGTGCGCGGAGTTTCTGCGGGCGATCACGCGGATTCGGGCGCTTGCCGTCGAGATCGGCGATCAGGTTCATTGGGGGCTGGGCGAATCGGAGGCGCGGCTGATTTCGGCCACCGCGTTGGTCTCGCGACTGCGTGACGTGGCGGGAGCGAGAGAGAACGGCATCGCTGCAGCGATGGACGCGCATGCGCGAATCGCGATGGATATTCGCCACTCGTTCCGGGAAGTGCGCGATCGGCTGGAAGGTGCCGACGAGGTCTGGGCGGGCCGTCTCGGCTCGGTGGAATCATCAGTGGGACAGATTGTTTCGTCAGCCGAGGGGTCGAAGTGGCCGACCGTGTGACACCCGGAGAGAACACGCATCGCACTGGTCCGCCATCGGGAGTTCCTGGCGGTGGGGAGAACACGCATTCCTGGCGGCATCAGGAGATCGCGGTGGCGTTCGGGTCGCTCGAAGTGACCGATGCGGTCGCGCAAGCGGACAGATTCGAGCGGATCGCGGCATGGTGGAACGACGCGGTGCAGGTCTTCCGGCACGCGATGGGGGAATCGTCGGCCCAGGCTTGGTCGGGTGTCGGTGCGGCGGCGGCGCGTGCCGCGGTCGAGGCCTATATCGAGGACGCGTGCGTGTTGGCAGCGGCGTTGAACGAGTTGCCCCCGATTGTTCGGGAGGCGGCCGAGGCGATCGTGGCGACCAAATACACGGTCGGGTCGCCGGCGATCGAGAAGACCGCTGATTCGGCGTGGTCGGTGAGTGCAGCGGTAAACACCGCGGGCTCGGCATCGGGCCACGGAGCAGCTTCGGCCGCGGAGGAGAATGCGCGCACTGCGATGCGGCAGCGGTACGTGTTGCCGTTCGCCGAGCTCGTCGCTCGTATTCCCTCGCTGCCCATGCCGCTTCGGTCACTCGACCCTGGCGGGCAAAGCGATCGACAATTGCTGATCGGCACCGCCGGGCAATCGCGCGGCGTGAGTCGCGCACAGTCGCCGGTGGGCGTTTCGGCAGGGGGCGAGCAGAACTCGGCCGACGCGACCGGGGACAGTTCGGGCCCGCACAGGACGATCGACGATTTCGAAACGATGGGACGCGATGGTCGCGGAACCGGATCTCAGGCTGACGACCCGACCGGGGTCGACAGCCGGGCGGCGGAAGCCGACGACAGTTCGGTGGATTCGGGCAGCGACTCTACGAGAACAGCCTCGGTGTCGACGGCTGCCACCGGCATGACGCCGCCGAGCGGTGCGGTTGCTTCGACGCCACCCAGCGGCTCAGGCGCGATCGCAGCGCCCAAGTGGCGACCCATGGCGGCGACCGACCCACCATTCGTTTCGACAGGGCGTGGTCCATCGCTCGGCTCGGCCGGGCGTACGGGGCCGACCTTCACTGCGAGCGGACTCGGTGACCGAACGCCGGGTGACGCTGCGCGGTATCGGCCGCACGGTCACCACGATGCGCCGAGGCCAGGTGTCGGGCACAGTGTCGCGGGATCGACAGGCCCGGTCATCGGCGCCAATCCAGCGGCGGGGCACACCCCGGTCAGGTCGGTCGATCGCTTCTTCCATTGCGGTGCAGCGCCGACAACACCCACGCCGGACACAGATGCCGTGCGGGATTTGCCGGGGTACTTGATCACGCCGGCGAACACCGTGGAACTGCTCGGCGAACCACGACCGGCGGTGGCCGGTGGGGTGATCGGTGGTGGCGATGAGTTCTTGCCCGGTGAGCGGTGCTCGACGGCGACTCGGGGCTGACGGCGATGTCAGCGAGTCGAGGCGAGCATCGGCGGTGGCCGCCCGAGTCGGGCGGCCGGAGCCGAGTCAGACTCGGGCAGCCGCACCGCAACGAGCGGCAGAGTCGGGGGCGCCGACCTCCTTGCCCGCGAGGGCGTCGAGACCGAGCATCGCCAACAGTGACGTGCAGTCCTCGGCGTCGTTCGAGTGCGAGGCGACCGTCCGCGCGGCGACCGCGCACTGACGAGCGGTCTCCGCCTTCTCAGCAGAGCGCGCTTCGGCGAATTCGCTCTGCTCGTGGACGAGGGTGATGTGCCGTTCGGTGGACATATAACTCCCTAGGATCAAGCCGAAGCCTACGCCCCTGATCGTTATCTTCCACCCCGAACCCACCGAACATACCCTTAGAGCACCCCACTGCTCCAAGCCCCTCACCTGGTGTGCATTGGTTGGTTACACCAGGATGACCGGGCAATTCTCAGCTCCGATCACATGCCCGAAAAATCTCGAAATTCAGATCACGATGACATCACCGCCGCGCGTTTCGCCGTTCCCCGAGGCAATGGACCGCTGCTCCACCGGCGAGTCGACGAAACGCTGACCTATCGCGACCAGCCGCCGAGCCGACAGGGGGCGAAAAGGCTGTCAATGGCGGTCGACGCGTGGGCCGAATCTTCGCGATCCGGGGGCTCGACCCCCACCCGGTGGGCGGCCCGCGGCGCTGTGCGGGTCAGGCGAGGAGATCGCGGACAATGCCGTCGGCGAGGAGACGGCCGCGGTCGGTGAGAACCAGGTTGGCGCCGCGGACGCAGGCGAGGCCGTCCGCGATGATCCGGTCGAGGGCAGGCTCGGCGGTGGGGGCGAGATCGGCCAGGGGCAGGCCGGTGCGCAGACGAACCGTGAGCATGAGGTGTTCGGTGTAGCGCTCGTCGTCGGTGAGGGCTTCCCAGCCCGCGGCCGGGAGACCGCCGAGGGCGACGCGGTCGGCGTAGCGGGCGGGGTGCTTGACGTTCCACCAGCGGACACCGCCGACGTGGCTGTGCGCGCCGGGGCCCGCGCCGAGCCAGTCGCCGCCGTCCCAGTAGCCGAGGTTGTGACGGCAGCGCCCGGAATCGTCTGCGGCCCAATTGGAGACCTCGTACCAGGTCAGACCGGCGGCGGCGAGGCGTGCATCGATGCGCTCGTAGCGGGCGGCGAGGACATCGTCGTCGGGTGCGGGCAGTTCACCACGGCGGACCTTGCGCGCCAGCGCGGTGCCGTCCTCGACGATCAGGGAGTAGGCGGAGACATGATCGACACCGGCGGCCAGCACCGCGTCCAGACTCAGGTCGAGATCGGCATCGGTCTCACCCGGGGTGCCGTAGATCAGATCGAGGTTCACGTGATCGAACCCGGCCGCGCGCGCTTCCTTCGCCGCGGCGACCGCGCGACCCGGGGTGTGCGTGCGGTCGAGCACCTTCAACACGTGCTGCGCCGCGGATTGCATGCCGAGCGAGATGCGCGTGTAACCGGCCGCGCGCAGCCGCTCGAAGAACTCGGGCGAGGTGGATTCCGGGTTGGACTCGGTGGTCACCTCGGCATCGGCGGCCAGGACGAAGTTCGCACGCACGGCGTCGAGGACCGACGTCAGCCCGTCACCACCGAGCAACGACGGCGTCCCGCCGCCGACGAAGACCGTCGAGACCTCAGGGGTCGCGCTCGGCAGGGCGTCGAACTCGGCAGCGGCGGTCGCGAGCTCCGCGCGCAGTGCCTCCAGCCAGGACTGCGGCGACGCCGACGTGCCCAACTCCCCCGCCGTGTAGGTGTTGAAGTCGCAGTACCCGCAGCGCGTGGCGCAGAACGGCACGTGCACGTACACCCCGAACGCGCCGCCCCCGAAATCGCGCAGCACCGGGCGATCGGCGTCGGCCGGTGTCACGCCGGGAGCCCCGGTAGCAGCGCTGGTAGTCACCCCTCCAGTCTGCCGGGCCCTGCTACAGCGCCCCGCCCGACCCCTGGCCGCCACCGCTGCCCCGCTCTGGCCGGGGCCGTCGCCGCGGCGACCGGGGCCCGGTCGGCTGCGGCGCGCCTGCCTCGCGGTGTCGGTCCGTCAGTCCGTCACGACGGGAGTGTTCTGGTTGGCGGTGAGCACCCAGGTGCCGGCTTCCTTGGTCATCACATACATCGGCGTGCCCTGACCGGACAGCTCTCCGTCGAGGGTGAAGTAGCTCTGGCGAATTTTCACGGCGGCGCCATCGGGTCGCAGGAACAGCACATGCTCGACCTCGTAGGTCGCGGTGCCGTGTGTCGTGGCGCCGGGCAGCACCTGCGCGGTGAACTCGGCGATCGCCGGGCGGCCGTACAGGCGCTTGCCGTGGCCGGTGGTCCAGATCGCGTCTTCCCGGAAGACGGCGACGAAGTCCTCGGCCAGTTCGTCGGCCTGGGCGTGCGCGATGGTGTCGACGACCGCGCGGATGGCGGCGAGTTCGATGTCGAGATCGACGGGGGTCTGACCGGTGACAGTGGCGGCGTTGCTCATGCCACTACTGTGCAACCTCGAGCGCACTTCGGGTCAACCGCGCTGTTCGGCACCGCACACGCGCCGGCGCGGGCATATCACAGGTCGGTTCCGGGCGGTGAGCTATGACCCCCGTCACAGAACAGGACGACCGTCCAGGGAATTTCCCCCAAAAGTGCGGGAAATATCTCCTTGCGGTCGGAACGACCGGGCTGACGTGGCACAATAGGCGCATGCACGCAACTGGAGTACGACTCGTGGCCCGTCGCCACGTCGACTTCCAGCGTGTCTGCAGCGCCTGTTGTCGGCCCGGATTCCACCGGTAGCGCAGCGGCGTCCACGCCCGGGTATCCCCCGGTGCCTTCGACTTTCATCGGCCCGCTGACTCCCTGACGCGAGCCAGCCCCTCGCGCCTTCAGCACGGATGTCCCATCACCCCCGCAGGAGCGACCCCACATGACGTCGAGCACCGACGCCGGTTCGACCGAGCAGGCCGGCACCGAGCGTGCCGCAGCCGCGCGCCCCGTCCGGCCGAGCAGCGATGCCCCCGTAGCGCCGCGCGCCCGTACCGGCAAGCCGGTGCGTCGCCGCTCCGAAGGCCAGTGGGCCCTCGGTTACCGCGAGCCGCTGAACCCCAACGAGCAGTCCAAGAAAGACGACAACCCGCTCAACGTGCGCGCGCGCATCGAGAACATCTACGCCAAGGGCGGCTTCGACTCGATCGACAAGGCCGATCTGCGTGGCCGTTTCCGCTGGTGGGGTCTCTACACCCAGCGTGAAGAGGGCTACGACGGCACCTTCACCGACGACGACAACATCGACCTGCTCGAAGCGAAGTACTTCATGATGCGGGTGCGTTGCGATGCCGGTGCGCTCAGTGCCGCTCAGCTTCGCACCATCGGTGGCATCTCCACCGAGTTCGGCCGCGACACCGCCGACCTGTCCGACCGCGAGAACGTCCAATACCACTGGATCGAGGTCGAGAACGTCCCGGAGATCTGGCGCCGCCTCGAGTCGGTCGGTCTGCACACCACCGAGGCCTGCGGCGACTGCCCGCGCGTGATCCTCGGTTCGCCGCTGGCCGGTGAGTCCCTCGACGAGATCATCGACCCCACCCCGGCGATCGACGAGATCGTCAAGCGCTACATCGGGAAGAAGGAGTACTCCAACCTTCCCCGCAAGTTCAAGACCGCGATCTCGGGCCAGCAGGACGTGGTGCACGAGATCAACGACATCGCTTTCGTCGGCGTGAACCATCCCGAGCACGGTCCCGGTCTGGATCTGTGGGTCGGCGGCGGTTTGTCGACCAACCCGATGCTGGCCCAGCGCGTCGGTGCGTTCGTGCCGCTCGACGAGGTGCCCGATGTATGGGAAGCGGTCGTCGCGCTCTACCGCGACTACGGCTACCGTCGCCTGCGCACCAAAGCGCGCCTGAAGTTCCTGATCAAGGACTGGGGCATCGAGAAGTTCCGCGAGGTTCTCGAGACCGAGTACTTGAAGCGCAAGCTGATCGACGGCCCCGCACCCGAGCAGCCCGCCAAACCGATCGACCACGTCGGCGTGCAGAAGCTGCGCAACGGTCTCAACTCCGTCGGCTTCTCCCCCATCGCCGGTCGCGTGTCGGGCACCATCCTGAGCAAGGTCGCCGACGCCGCCGAGAAGTACGGCTCCGACCGCATCCGCTTCACTCCGTACCAGAAGCTGATCGTCCTCGACATCGCCGACGACCAGGTCGACGCGCTGATCGACGAGCTCGAACCGCTCGGACTGCAGGCACGTCCGTCGGTCTGGCGTCGAAACCTCCTCGCCTGCAGCGGCATCGAGTTCTGCAAGCTCTCCTTCGTCGAGACCCGCAAGCGTTCGCAGGTGCTGGCACCGGAACTCGAGCAGCGCCTCGCCGATATCAATGCCGAACTCGACGTGCCGATCACCATCAACATCAACGGTTGCCCGAACTCGTGCGGCCGGTCCCAGATCGCCGATATCGGCTTCAAGGGCCAGCTCGTCGACGACGGCACCGGGAATCAGGTGGAGGGTTTCCAGGTTCATCTGGGCGGCAGCCTCGGCCTGGACAGTGCGTTCGGGCGGAAGTTGCGTCAGCACAAGGTGACCAGCGTCGAGCTCGGTGACTACATCGATCGCGTCGTCCGCAACTTCGTCAAGAACCGGGAATCCGGGGAACGCTTCGCGGTGTGGGCTGTGCGCGCCGACGAGGCCGACCTCCGATAGTCGATGAGGAGATCCCCACTGTGACCACCAATCTCGCGGCAAAACTGTCCGAAGAGCAACTGCGCTCGCTCGCCGAGCAGGGCGCGGCAGAACTCGGCCCCGACGCGTCCGCGGCCGACCTGATCGCCTGGACCGACCGCACTTTCGGCAACGGCTACATCGTCGCCTCGAACATGCAGGACGGCGCGCTGGTCCACCTGGCCGCGCAGACCCGACCCGGTGTGGACGTGCTGTTCCTCGACACCGGCTACCACTTCGCCGAGACCATCGGCACCCGGGACGCGGTCGAGGCCGTGTACGGGGTGAACGTGGTCAACGTGCGCCCGGAGGCCGACGTCGCCGAGCAGGACCGACTGCTGGGCAAGGACCTGTTCGCCCGGGACGCCGCCGAATGCTGCCGGCTGCGCAAGGTCGTCCCGCTGAAGAAGTCGCTGAGCGGCTACAACGCGTGGATCACCGGCATCCGCCGCGTCGAGGCGCCCACCCGCGCCAACGCCCCACTGATCTCATTCGACGAAGGCTTCGGACTGGTGAAGATCAACCCGATCGCACCGTGGTCCGACGACGAGATGGCCGCCTACATCGAGGCCAACGGCATCCTCGTCAATCCCCTGGTGGAGGAGGGTTACCCGTCCATCGGCTGCGCACCGTGCACGCGCAAGCCCGAGCCGGGATCCGATCCGCGCAGCGGCCGTTGGGCCGGTATAGCCAAGACCGAGTGCGGATTGCACCAAGCATGACCATCACCACCACTGGGAGTGAGCCTGTGAGTACCGACACCACCGAACGCGACCTCGGGCTGACCGAGTTCGACACCCTCGCGGCGCTGGAATCCGAGGCGATCCACATCTTCCGTGAGGTCGCGGGCGAGTTCGAGCGTCCCGTGATCCTGTTCTCCGGCGGCAAGGACTCCACTGTCCTGTTGCACCTGGCGCTCAAGGCCTTCTGGCCCGCGCCGCTGCCGTTCACGTTGCTGCACGTCGACACCGGACACAACCTCGACGAGGTACTCGAGTTCCGCGACAAGGTGGTCGAGCGCTACGGCCTTCGCCTGCACGTCGCCTCGGTCGAGGAGTACCTGGCCGACGGCCGCCTGACCGAGCGCCCCGACGGCATCCGCAACCCGCTGCAGACCGTTCCGCTGCTCGATGCCATCACCGAGAACCGCTTCGACGCGGTCTTCGGCGGTGGCCGCCGCGACGAGGAGCGTTCGCGCGCCAAGGAGCGGATCTTCTCGCTGCGCAACGCGTTCGGCCAGTGGGATCCGAAGCGTCAGCGCCCCGAGCTGTGGAACCTCTACAACGGCAAGCACGCTCCGGGTGAGCACGTACGCGTGTTCCCGCTGAGCAACTGGACCGAGCTCGACATCTGGCGCTACATCGCCCGCGAGGACATCGATCTGGCGTCGATCTACTACGCGCACGAGCGTCCGGTGTACTCCCGCGACGGCATGTGGATGACGCCCGGCGTCTGGGGCGGCCCGAACGAGAACGAGGTGCTGGAAACCCGTTCGGTGCGCTACCGCACCGTCGGCGACGGTTCCACCACCGGCGCCATCATCTCCGATGCCGCCGACAACCAGGCCATCCTGGCCGAGGTCGCGGCGTCACGACTGACCGAACGCGGTGCCACCCGTGGCGACGATCGCGTCTCCGAAGCCGCCATGGAAGACCGCAAGCGAGAGGGTTATTTCTGATGTCCGACCTATTGAGGCTGGCCACCGCCGGTTCTGTCGACGACGGCAAGTCAACACTGGTCGGACGGCTGCTCTACGACACCAAGTCCGTGCTGGCCGATCAGATCGACGCCGTCACCCGCGCCTCGGTCGACCGTGGGCTGTCCACACCGGACCTGTCGCTGCTCGTCGACGGCCTGCGTGCCGAGCGTGAGCAGGGCATCACCATCGATGTGGCGTACCGCTACTTCGCCACGCCCAAGCGGTCTTTCGTGCTCGCCGATACGCCGGGGCACGTGCAGTACACCCGCAACACGGTCTCGGGTGCGTCCACCGCGCAGCTGGTGATCCTGCTGACCGACGCGCGCAAGGGTGTCATCGAGCAGACCCGTCGGCATGCGGCCGTGCTGGCGCTGCTCGGCGTGCCGCGCCTGGTGCTCGCCGTGAACAAGATCGACCTCGTCGACAACCCGGCCGAGGTGTTCGCCGAGATCTCCGCCGAGTTCAACGAGCTCACCTCGAAGCTGGGTTGGGCCACCGAAGACGTCATCGAGATCCCGGTCTCGGCGCTGCACGGCGACAATATCGCCAGTCGCTCGGAGAACACCCCGTACTACACCGGTCCCTCGCTGATCGAGCATCTGGAATCCGTTCCGGTGGACGCTGATTCGACCGGCACGCACGCACTGGGCCTGCGTTTCCCCGTGCAGTACGTGATTCGTCCGCGCACCGCCGAATACCCCGATTACCGGGGTTACGCGGGTCAGATCGCGGCCGGTTCGGTGTCGCCCGGCGACGAGATCGTGGTGCTGCCCTCGGGCAAGAAGACCACCGTCGAGCGCATCGACACCCCCGACGGTGAGCTGGCCGTCGCGCAGGTCGGGCGCAGCGTGACGCTGATCCTGGCCGATGAGGTCGACATCTCACGCGGCGACATCATCGCCTCGGTGCACGACGCGCCGGAGTCGATCGACGCCTTCGACGCGACCGTGTGCTGGCTCGGCGACAAGGGTCTGCGTCCCGGTGCTCGACTGCTGCTCAAGCACGGAGCCAAGACCACCCAGGCCATCGTCGGCGCGCTCGTGGAGCGCTTCGACGAGCAGACGCTGACCGCCCAGCCGAGCCCGGAATCGTTGGAGCTCAACGATATCGGTCGCGTCTCGTTGCGGCTGGCCGAGCCGATCCCGGCCGACGACTACCGCACCAACCGGCACACCGGATCGTTCCTGCTGATCGACCCCGCCGGTGGCAACACCCTCGCGGCCGGCCTGGTCGGCGACGTGCTGGCCTCGGTCGAGGTCGGTACCGCGGTCTGATGTATCGCCTGCCCGCCCTGCCGCGTGGTGCCGTTGCGGTGCCGCGCGGCGGTGGCGGGCCCGCGTTGATCGCGGTCGCCCACGGCAGCCGCGATCCACGTTCGGCGGCGACCATGGCCGGCGTAGTCGCCGAAGTGGCCGCCGCCCGCCCCGACACCCCCGTCCGGCTGGCTTTCCTCGATCTCAGCGCACCCTCGGTGGACGACGTGGTCGACGACCTCGCCGCGCGGGGCCACACCGACGTGATCGTCGTTCCCCTGCTGCTCGGCCACGCTTTTCACGCTCGTATCGACCTCCCAGCCCTGCTGGTCGACGCCACCCGCCGCCATCCCCGGATACGACTCGTCCAAGCCGCGGTCCTCGGCCCCGATCCCCTGCTCATCTCCGCGCTGGTCGACCGGGTCGCAACCGCGTGCCGTCTCCCCGGACTCGCCGCCGGGCCGGCTTCCCCCTCGACGCCACCAGTGGGCGTCGCCTCATCGACACCGACGGGCGTCACCGCGACGGCTTCCCACACGCCGGACAGTCGTATCCCGGCGAGTTCTCGACCCGAGTCGCCGGCTGAGTACCTCCGCCGGCCGGCGACAGCAGCACCTTCCGGTCTCGCGCCGCTGAGCATGCTGACACCTGCGACTGGATCGTCGGCCGGGCCCGCCCTGGGGATCGCCGTCGCCGCAGTCGGCTCCCGCGATGGCGCGGCCAACCGGCGGACCGCCGTGGTGGCGCGGCGATTGGCGACCGTGACCGGTTGCCCCACCGAAATGTGCTTCGCGACAGTCGAACCCGGTATCGAGCGGGCCGTGGTTCAACTGCGCGCACGCGGAGCCGAACGCATCGTGGTCGCGCCGTGGTTCTTGGCGCCGGGGCTGCTGACCGATCGGCTTGTCGCCGCCGCGCCCGAGGTTGTCCACGCCGCCGTTATCGGGGCGCACTCCGCGCTGGTCGACGTGATCTGGGCACGGTACGACAACGCCGTCGCTACCGATCTCGAACTCTCCGCCTGATTCCAGCGTTCTGGGCCGCGAGGTCTCAGTCCGAACGACGCAATTCTCACGAGCTTGCCCGGTGGCGCATCTCACGCGCCGACACCTCTGTATTAGATACCCCCCTGGGGTATATATTGGTCTCACACGCACAGCGAGCCGAGAGGTGAAAACAATGACCGCCAACGCACACATCGGACACTCCGCTACCGCCGCCGAGCCCGAACACGACGGACGCAGCGGACCCGACGACGCGCACGCGGGCCACACCGGACACGGTGGCGCCCCTACGGGACACGCGGCCGGGCACGGTGCGGATTTGCCCGGGGGACTGCGGATTACGCAGGACGGGTACACGCTCGACCTCGACACCGCGATCGCCGAACCGGGCAGGATCGACTTCCGGTTCCGGATTCTCGGGCCGGACGGGGCGGCGGTGACCGAGTTCGACGCGATTCATGATCGGGAACTGCATTTGATCGTGGCGCGACGGGAGTTGACCGGGTTCTGGCATGTGCATCCACAGCGGGAAGCCGACGGCACCTGGGCGATCCGGTTGGACCTTCCCGAGGCCGGCGCTTACCGGGTATTCACCGATATCGCGCCGCGGGCGCTCGGCCGGACGATCACGCTCGGTGCCGATCTGGCAGTCGCGGGACACTACTCCCCGCAACCGGTTCCAGCGGTTGCCCGTACCGCCGAGGTGGACGGCTACGAGGTGACCGTTGCGGGCGATCTGCGCGCCGAGGGCGGCCTGCTGACCCTCAGCGTCCGCAAGGACGGCGAGCCGGTGACAGACCTACAGCCCTACCTTGCCGCGTTCGGCCATCTCGTAATCCTGCGCGCAGGCGACCTCGCCTACGTCCACGTCCACCCCAGCGGCGAACCCGGTGACGGAGTCACTCCCGCCGGCCCCGAGATCACCTTTCACGCGGCCGCACCGGGGCCGGGCACCTACCGCCTGTTCCTGGACTTCCGACACGACGACGTCGTCCGCACCGCCGCCTTCACTGTTGCGCCACTGCGCGCCTTCGAGCCGGGCTCAGGTGCCACACCGGCAGCGTCGGCGGCCGACGATGTAGCGCGGGGCAGGTGAGTTGCCCATGTGCTCCGGAGATCACAGCCACTGACGCGGGCGAGGTTCTCGCCGCGTCGGATCCGAACACGCCCGCCGACACGTCCGGCTAGGCTCCGTCCGGCCCGGCCTCGTCCGGCGCGGCCGACAGCAGGCGGTTCGCGATCGTGCGCGCCGCGTCGACGCGAGCCGAATCACCGGTCTGGCGAGCGATATTGGCGGCGCTCACGATCGCATCGAGTTCGAAGACGAGCAGATCGGGGTCGAGGTCGACGAGTTCGCCCATCGCCTGAGCCTTGCGAACCTCGCCGGCCAGAAAGGCCAGCCAGTCGTCGTGGTCGGCCACGACGGCATCGCGGACAGCGCCCGGCTTGCTGCTGAATTCGGTGAGGGTCGCCACCCGGAAGCACCCACCGGGGAACGGCGGGTTGTCGATATGGGCGAACCAGCGGTCGATCAGGTCGCGAACCCGGGCGGCGCCGCGCGGGGTGCCGAGGCCCTTGGCGACGACGCGCTCGATGAAGATCTCGCGGGCCGCCTGGACGGCGGCGAGCTGCAAGGCCTCTTTGGTGCCGAACAGGGTGGCGATGCCACTTTTGCTGATGCCGAGGTCGGTGGCGAGTCGGCCGATACTGAGACCTTCGAGTCCTTCGACGGAGGCGAGTTCGGCGGCACGACGGGCGATGGTGGCGCGAGCGCGGGCACCCTTGGCCAACCGCTGGTCGCTCGGTTCCGTCAACTGGGTCATGGGAATCATTGTTCCACCGCGGGGTTGCGAAGGCGAACGATCGGTCGTACTTTTATTTACGAACGATCGTACGTTCTTATTTCGTCTCCTCGAAGGACTCCGCATGACCGACGTGTCAGCTCGGCCCGAAGATCCGCTCAGTACAGCGCCTCCCGACTCCGGCGCCGCAGGCCGCACCCTCGCCGTGGCCGCAGGCGCGGCATTCATCGCCTTTCTCGACCTCTCCGTTGTCAATATCGCGTTCCCGACGATCGCGCTGAGCTATCCCGGCACCACCACCGGCACGCTCACCTGGATCGTCAGCGGTTACGCGATCGCGTTCGCGGCACTGCTCACCCCGGCCGGGCGGATCGCCGACGCACTGGGCCGCCGGCGCCTGTTCGCCCTGGCATTGGCCGGCTTTGCCGTCACCTCCCTGCTGTGCGGGCTCGCGCCCGGCGCGAACTGGCTCATCGCGGGGCGGGTCCTACAGGGCATCGCGGCGGCATTCATGGTCCCCGCCGCGCTCGGGCTGGTGCTGGCAGCCACGCCACGGGCAAAGATCGGTGCCGCCATCGGCGCTTGGTCGGCGGCCGGTGGGTTCGCGGCGCTGGTCGGCCCGGCGCTAGGTGGTGCGCTGGTCGAGACGTTCGGCTGGCGTGCGGTATTCCTGATCAATGTGCCGATCGCGTTGGCACTGATCGTGCCGGGACTGCGGCTGCCCGGCAGCGACAAGGCCGCACCCGATACGACGCTGCCCGATCCGCTCGGCACGCTCGCCATCGCGATCGGTCTCGGCGCGCTCGTCGCCGCCGTTACCGAAGGTCAGTCGTGGGGTTGGACCGCGCCCGGCACGCTCATCGCCCTGATCGGTGGTATCGCGCTGACGGTGTTCGCGCTGCTTCGCTCACGTCGGCACCCAAACCCCGCGGTCGCTGTGCTGTTGTGGCGTGACCGGCAATTCGCGCTCGCGAACGCGGGTTCGTTCCTGTTCGGCGCCTCGATGTTCGCGTGGTTGCTGGCCGGGCCGCTGTTCCTGAATGCGATCTGGGGCTATTCGGTACTCGGGTCGGCGGCAGCGATGACCGTCGGCGCGGTGGCATCGATGGTGACCGCGGTTGTCACCGGGCGGATTACGACCCCACGCGGTCGGCGCTGGGTGGGGGTGCTCGGCGCCCTGATGTCCACGGCCGCGACGGCCTGGATGAGCACCGATGCCTTCGGACCCGAACCCGCGCTGTGGACCGCGTGGATTCCGGCCGGTGTGCTCGGCGGCGGTGGGATCGGCATCGTCGTCACAGTGCTCGGCACAGCGGCGGCGAGTTCGGTACCGCCGCAACAGTTCGCGGCGGGCATCGGGATGAACCTCACCGCACGCCAAGTGGGTGGAGCGCTCGGCATCGCCCTCCTGGCCGCGATCTTCTCGGCGACATCCGACGACGCCCTTCGTGGTTTTCACATCCTGTTCGCCGTATGCGCGGCGATCAACCTCGCCGTCGCTCTGCTGCTCGCATTGCCGTTGCGGCCCGACTCGACCGACTGAACCCAGGAGCTCAACAATGACTTTCAGCACACCACTGTCCATGGAATTCGCTGCCGAAGCCGACGATCCGCTGGTACTGCCGCCGGAGCAGACCACCGCGCTGCTCGCAGGAGCGCCGTGGCAGCGTTTCGCGGTGCTCGGTGATTCCATCGCCGCAGGCACCGGCGATCCGAGCCCCGGGTACGCCCCGACCGGCTGGGCCGATCGGGTCGCGGCGAATCTCACCACGGTGAATCCCACTCTGGCCTACCGCAACACGGGTCGAATCGGTGCGACCAGCCAGCAGGTCATCGATCGGCAGCTGTCCGAAATCCTCGAGTTCGCGCCGGACCTCGTGCACGTCAGTTGCGGCGGCAACGATCTGTTCACGGCGGGCGGTGATGTGGACCGGCTGCACGAGAATCTGTCGACGATCCTCACCGCGCTGTCCGCCACCGGGGCGCAGTTGTCGATTTTCACGATGGCCGATGTGTGGGGCGTCGAGCGGATGGCGCCGATGCGAGCCATGCGGCCACGGATGATCGCGCTCAACGAGGTGCTGCGGGCGGTGGCCACCGAGTTCGACGCGGTGCTCACCGAGCTCTGGGATCACCCGCTGCAATCGCGACCCGAATTGATGAGCGCCGACCTCATCCACTTCACCACGAGTGGGCAGGCAGTGCTGGCCAGTGCGGTCGTGCGGTCACTGGCCTCGCGGATCGGCCAGTCGTAGCGGACCGCACTCACCTGTTGTCGCGCACCAGTTGAGTGCCGAGTGCCACCAGTTCGGATCTGACCTCGGCGGGTCCGGTGACCTCTACGTCGCCACCCCATCCCGCGAGTTGCCGGGCGAGCATCTTCGCGGTGTCGGCGGTGATCCGGGCCCGTATCCGCCCGTCCGTGGCCGGGCCGAGCAGAGTGCAGTTGCGGCCCTGCTGGTCGGCCAGGACGGGCGCGAGATCGGTGGAAACGAGGACCGTCGCGGCGACGGCGGCGCGACGGTCCTCCATCCGCTCGACAATCCGAGACCACTCCGCTTGGAGATCGAAATCGGTTGGCCGGTGAGCTGTTTCGTCGAGAGTGACGACGCCGACGACGCGGTCCAGCCGGAAGGTTCGCTGCCCGCTGTCGGTGCCCGCGACGAGATACCAGACCGTTTCCTTCTCGACCAGCCCCCATGGATCGACCGTGCGGACCGTGCGCTCACCCTTGCTCAGATAGTCGATGCGTACGCGACGGCGATCCACCACCGCGCGCTGCACCGTTTCGAGCACCGCGGGCGCTTGCGGATCCGGGCGCCCCCATCGGGCCGGATCTACGACAACGGCGTCGGCCGCGGCGGCCGCATCCGCGCGGAAAGTATGCGGTAGGGCCCGAACCAACTTGCGGAGAGCCGATTTCAGTTCTGGGGCGGCCTGGGCCGCGGGGCCCGCGAGCAAGAACAGCGCCCTGGTCTCCCCCGCGGTCAGCCCGGACAGATCCGTTCGCGCGCCGCCGATCAACGACCAGCCGCCCCCGCGACCCGACTGCGGGTAGACCGGGATACCGGCGGACGACAATGCTTCCAAGTCACGCCGTGCGGTCGCCACCGATACTTCCAGTTCGGCGGCGACCTGGGCGGCGGTCACCCGCCCACGGGCCTGCATCAACAGCAGGGTGGCTACCAATCTGTCGGCTCGCATACTCGGTGATTCTGCCGAACAAAGTGCTCATTCGGTGAGCACTTTGGCTGGCAAGGTCGTTGACACAGCGAAACGACGATCGAAGGAGCAGACATGCTGCGCGGAATGGCGACCACCACCTACTACGCCGACGACCTCACCGCCGCCAAGGACTGGTACAGCGAGTTCCTCGGCATCGCACCGTATTACGAGGTCCCCGGCGGGTACTACGAGTTCCGCCTCGGGCCGATGCAAGCTGAGCTGGGAATCATCAACCGCGCGTACGCACCGGCGGGCGCACACAACGCGCCGGGCGGAGGCGGAGTGGTGTTCTGGCAGGTCGACGACCTCGCTGCCACGCTCGCTCGATTGCTCGAACTGGGCGCCACCGAGTACGAGCCGATCACCGAGCGCGGGGAGGCCACCGGGTTCGTGACCGCGGCGGTGCTCGATCCGTTCGGCAATGTGCTCGGAATCATGGCGAATCCGCACTATGTGGCGATGACCGCGCCGATGTCGGCCTAGCCGTGCGGTAGCAGTGCTCATCCGGTCGGCCGGGCCCACGCACAGCGATAATCGAGTCGATGCGTCGGCTTCGGCGAATACCCGCTCCACCCGCGTGCAATGCCCTGGCATCCGGCGAGTTCGAGGTCGGCCCCGGCGACGACGTCGGCACTCAGGCGAACCAGCGCTCGAGGACGGTGGCTACCCCGTCCTCGCTGACGTCGCCGGTCACTTCGTCGGCCAGGGCGAGCACCGCGGCGGGCGAGCCGGCCATCGCTACCGAATGCGCTGCCCAGCGCAACATCTCACGGTCGTTGAAGCCGTCGCCGATGGCCAAGGTCGCCTCGGCCTCGACGCCGAGGAGCTGCCGAAGTTGTTCCAGCGCCCAACCTTTGGAGACGCCACGGCGCGAGACGGTGAGCCACGGGCCGTACTCGCCGTGGACCCAGGAGGCGTCGGGAACCTCGAAGGTTTGTAACATTCGCAGCATTTCGTCGGGGCTGCCGTCGGGCCACCAGCCGTTGAGGCGCGGCGTCGGCACACTGCTCAGCTGGCGATAGTCGACGAGCTGGAAGTCGCCGATCGAGAACTCCCCGGGTCCGTGCCCGGTCGCCCAGGTACCGATGCCCACGCGTTCGGCGGCGAAGACCATGTCGGGGAACAGCGTGCGCAGCGCGAGCACCGCCGGTCCCGGATCGAACGACTGGACCGCAACCGGTTCGCCGCGTGCCACATCGATGTGCACAGCACCGTTGGAGCACAGGGCATGCCCCTCGGCGAGCCCGAGCTCGCTCAGCACCGGACGCGTGGTGAGCAGGGTGCGCCCGGTGGTGACCACCACATGCGCCCCCGCCGACACCGCCGCCCGCACCACTGTTCCCACCCGTGCGCTGATCTCGAACCCCGTTGCCAGCAGAGTTCCGTCCACATCGAGCGCGATCAGCTTCGGCGCTCCCCCGACTAAAGCCACCGCCCCATTGTGCCCGCACCCGACGGCACTCACTCGTGTTTCACCGCCGTCGGGCTACGCAGCTGGGCGCACAAGATCAACTCGAGAAGGTAGGCCGCCGGGAGCAACCGAACCTATCGGGCAGGGCTGAGACGGCCACGCATCACAATCAACGTTCCGAAGGGAACGATCTGCGCCCGCCCTGTGCGGTATGTCGAACCGTTCTGTCCGCGAGCCTGTTCCGCCGCGAAATCCTGATCGCGTTGCGGATCGGTCAGCGGCGAGAGCCGCCACCACCGCCACCGCCACCGCCACCGCCACCGCCACCGCCACCGCCTGAGGATGCTCCACCCGGGCCGCCAGAGGATGTGCCACCGCCCGAAGACGCTCCGCCCGAGGAGGCGCCGCCGGAGGACGCACCGCCTCCTGATGCGCCGCTGTCCGATCCGCCAGAGGACCTGCCACCGCCCGAAGACGCTCCGCCCGAGGAGGTTCCGCCGCCCGAGGTGCTTCCACCCGAAGCTCCGCCACCACCACCGGAGGCACCACTGTCGGATCCACCGCTGGACGCACCACCGCCGCTACCGCCGCCGGAGGCACCCCCTCCACCACCGCTCGAAGCGCCGCCGGACGCTCCACCCCCGCTACCGCCGCCCGAAGTACCACCACCGGAAGCGCCACCACCACCGCCACCACCAGAGGCACCACCGCCGGAAGCACCGCCACCGCCGCCAGAGGCACCACCGCTACCGCCAGTCGAGGTACCGCCACCGGACGCGCCGCCGTCTGCCGAGCCACCGGAAGTATCCGAGCCACCGGCGGTTCCACCGCCGGTCGAGCCGCCTGTCGCGCCACCGTCGGTGGTGCCGCCGGCCGGAGTGCCTCCCGAGCCGAGTCCGCCCGACCCTCCGGTCGAAACACCCGAATCCGAAGGTGCTGTGCCAGAGGTACTTCCATCGGCAGGTGCCGATCCCCCGGTGTCGCCGGAGGCGCCGCCGGTGCTCGGTGCCGAGGTCCCGTCGGCGGGAGCAGTGCCACCGGTGGGCGCGGAGTCGCCGTCCGTCGGCGTGGTGCCCGGCGCAGGAACATTGCCGGAGCCCGGTGCGCCGGGTTCGGTCGGGGTATTCGGCGCTTCGGGAGTTCCGGGGGTCGAGATCGGGCCTCCCTGGGGCAGTTCGGGGGCGCCGGGCTCGGTCGGGGTGCTCGGGGGGTGGGCGGCCGGCTGGCCGAAGGGTAAGGGGTTGATGAAGCGGGCCGGGTCGCCGTAGGTGGTGCGGGCGAGGAACGGCGACTTGCACTCGTCGCGGATCTCGTGATGGCCGGAGCCGCCGCGGTCGCCGCCATTGCCCGAAAACCCACCGGTGCGGGGCTTCCCGCCGGGAGCCGAGGCGGGAGCGATGAAGTTCTCGTAGGCGCTGCGAGCAGCGGCCGCGCCCGCCACTCGAATGCGGCCGCTGACCGGGTCGACATCGCTGACCAGACCGGCGGCGCGGGCGGCGAGGAGATCGGCGCTCATGTCGTAGAGCAATGCTTCGGCGGGCGCGCCGAGAGCCGGAAAACGCTCGAGCACCGGCATCAGGCCGGGATCGAAGGGGCTGCCGAACACCGTCATCGCCGACATGGCGAGCGCGGAAACGACTGCCGCGCTGGAGAACACCGCGACGTGCGGCACAGCGGCACCGCTCTGCTGCTCGGGCGCGAAGGTACGAGCAGCCAAACCCGCGGCACCCGCGGCGATCACCTGGCCGGGGTCGGCGACGGTGACGAGGGGGACGCCGAGTTCGGCGAGGGTGCGGGCGACTTCGGGTGGGCGAGAGGCACCGCCGACGACCAGGATGCGCGACAGATCCGCCAACCGCAGCCCCGCCGCCGCCACGCTCTTGCTGACCAGCGGGAAGGTGTCGCGGATGTGTTCGGCGCGCAGCGCATCGATGTTCACCATGGAGGTGAGGGTCTGGGTCGCACGGCCCGACCCCGGGTGCCCGGCGTAGCGGGCGACCATCTCGCCGAGCGGCTTGCCACCGAAATCGGTGGACCGCGTGGGGGTTCCGACCATCGGATGGTGCGGCCAGTCGGGACCGACGCGCAGCACGGTGAGGTCGAGGCTGGTGGCGCCCAGGTCGTAGACGAGCACGAAGCCCGGCTCCAGTGGGCCGCGATCGATCTCGAGCCATTCCGCGGCGGCGACCGGCTCCGGCGCCAGCAGAACCTCACCGGCGCCCGCGAGGTGCAGCGCCTGGCCGAGTAACGAGACCTGTTTGTCGGTATAGACCGCCGGATAGGTCAGGACGATCCCGGCCGATGGTTCGGCCAGCTCGATCAGGCCGGTGACCACCGCGGCGATCAGGTTGGTCGCCGAGTAGAAGCGCCCACCCACCACCATCGGTTCCGGTTCGCGGGTCAGGTCCGCGAAATCCGTGATCGCCGAGGCGAATTCGTTGATCGCGCCGATGCGGGGCCTGCCCACGTCGTCGAATGTCAGTGCGGTGCGTCGTGTGCGCACCGTCGGCTTGGCCGGATCGTCGGCGACTACCGCCGAAATCGCATTGACCGCACCGATACTCAAGCCCAGACCTCTGGTCATGTTTTTGCTATCCCGTCAACGCACCGTGACCACGTCCAGCACGCGAGCGCACCATGTGGCCGCGGTCGTCTTCCAAACAGCTCGCCTAGATTAACTGGCACGTCCGCGAATTGCTGCCAGATTGATACGGAATCGGCAACCACGCGCCACCGCAATACGATTCGCGCAGGTGAGATGGTTGAAGGCTAAATATCTACCCCCCTGAACGACCTCCCTCCGATTCGCATACTCCGAGAAGCAGCTACCTGCGAGTAATCGGACAGAGCGCCCGATCAATACAATCTCAGAGTTTGTTATTCAGGCTATTGGAGCACTTACCGACCGGTAACCAATTCGTTTACTACCGGCGCGATTCAAGTAGCGGTGAATTGCATTCCGTTCATGTCGAAATACACCCACTTTTGTTGACACGTCATCGCAGTGGCCGATTCCCGGCAGCACCGCCCGAAGTGCGGCGGTTGACCGAATGCACGGAGAGAGACCGTTCGGATCTCCGAAACGTCAAGGCAAAGAAGGCACTACGCATGTCCACTCGATTCGCCCACCAGGGCGTTCTCATCGCCGCGCCGGTCCGGCATCGACAAGGCGTTCGCACTGCGAGTCGCGGCCGAAGGCCGCCGTGGTCCTCGGCTCCCGGGGGCGAGGACCACGGTGAGGCGGTTGCCGAGCAGATCAGACCAAGTCGGTGGCGCTGGAGACCGCCGCGGCGGGGGCTCGGGTCAACGCCCTGATCTCCGGCGCGGTCGAGACCCCGGCGTCCCCCGCGTCGATGGCAGCGACCCCCGAAGGCGAGGCGTCCTTCGTCACCGGGACGGCCGTTGCCGCGGATCGCGGCTTCACCGCGCAGGAGGAACGAGAAAGGCCCGCAACGTCTCCCAGTGACGATGCGGGCCTTCGGTTCTCAGTCTCAGCCGCGAGCGAACAGCCGCTTCACCGAGCGTTCCCGTGGCGCCGCGGCACCCCCGGCGACCGCCTGCGGGCGACGGGCGCGCACGAGTCGGTCGAACTCCTGCGCGTCGCGAACGGGCGCGCGCAGCTTGCCGCCGTTGAAATCTTCGGCGAGCTGCTGCACGGTTTCCTGCGCACACGACTTGTTGGTTCCGATGAAACCGGTCGGGCCGCGCTTGATCCAGCCGGTCACATACGTGCCGGGGAAGACCTCGCCACCGGGGGCGGTGAGCACCCGGCCCGCTTCGTTCGGGATCACCGCACGAGCTTCGTCGAACGGCAGATCCGCGGTCGGCACCCCTCGGTACCCGACCGAGGTGAGCACGACGCCCGCCTCGAGCAACGCGATATCACCGGTCGGCGTGGCGGCCACGCGACCTTCGGCGTCGGTGACGAGCTCGTTGCGCTCCACCCGTACCCCGGTCACCGCGTCGGTGCCGACGATCTCCACCGGCGAGGACAGGTAGCGGAACACGATGCGCTTGCGCGCACCGAACGGGCGATTCGCGACGCTGTGCAGCAGGCGAAGCTTCTGCTCGACCTTGTAGGGCAGATCGGGCGTGACCGCGGGCAGCTCGCCCTCGATCGCGATGTCGATGTCGGCGGCCAGCAGGCCGACGAACTCCGGCACGGTGAACGCCGACTCGGCCGGACCGCGACGGCCCAGGATCACGACTTCCTCGATCTTGCTCTCCCGCAACGCCTTCAACGCGTAGGGCGCGATGTCGGTGTCGGCGAGCAGGGCCGGATCGACGGTCAGGATGCGGGCGACGTCGAGGGCGACGTTGCCGTTGCCGACGATGACGACCCGCTTCTGGTTCAGATCGAACCGATCGTCGGCGTGGTCGGGATGGCCGTTGTACCAGGCCACGAAGTCGGTGGCCGAGACGTTGCCCGCCAAGCCCTCACCCGGGATGCCCAGCTTGCGATCCGAGGACGCGCCCACGGCGTAGATCACGCTGTGGAAGTGCTCGAGCAGTTCGGCATGGCTGATGTGCTTGCCGATCTCGACATCGAGGTAGGTGCCGAAATCGTCCTGCTTCGACATGATGTCGAACAGGTCGGCGACCTTCCTGGTGTGCTGGTGATCGGGTGCGACGCCGAGGCGGGCCAGACCGTAGGCCTGCGGCAGGCGGTCGAACATCGTGACCGCGACGCCTGGCTGGGTGAGCAGCTCGTCGGCGGCGTACATCGCCGAGGGGCCCGAACCCACGATGGCGACACGCAGCGGGGAGCGCTGCGTGTCGATCGCGGGCGGCATCACCGGTGCGGCCAATGTCGGCCGGTCCCGCTGCACGCGGTAGAAATCGGCGTTGATCTCGATGAACGGCTTCTGTTCGTCGGTCAGCTTCTTCGACGAGGTGATGGCATCGACGGGGCATGCGGTGGCACAGGCACCACAGTCCACGCAGGCCGCCGGATCGACGTAGAGCATCTCCGCGGTACGGAAATCCGGCTCATCCGGGGTGGGATGAATACAGTTGACCGGGCATGCGTAGACGCACGAGGCGTCACTACAGCATGACTGGGTAACGACATATGGCATATTGCTATCGTCTCAGGCGGCGTGCTTCGCGGAGCGCTTGGGCTCCGAACGGTACCGGCTCGACGGACCATCGATCCCCAGCAGCTTCCACACCTTGCGCGCGACCGGGTTCATCAAACCGATCTCCTCGGCCAACGCGCGCACGTCGACGTAGTAGTCGGCGAAGGTCCGCTT